>JAFAGE010000144.1 GCA_023423015.1 Bacteroidota bacterium | reverse complement strand
CATCTACAGCTTCTTTCCATTCCGGTGCGCGCGGATCATTTACCTGCGGACCTTCGGGGTGACCAATCCGTGCATGTATGTGGTCCGTTCGTTCAATCGCCATTTTCATCGTTTCCGGCTGATTAGCCAGCAGGCTCTCGCTCACGTTGCACCAATGTGAAACATCAAACGTTATCCTCAATTCCGGAATTTTTGTGAAATATTCACGTGCAGCCGGGGCAGAATAAAGAATTCTGGACCGATGCGTTTCGTGGCAGATTTTTATTCCTGTCTGTTTCGAAAGAGCTGTGGTAAAATCGATGAAAGCCTTATTCTGATCGAAAGTGAAATAGTCGCGCCCTGAATGGCAATTGATATATAATGGTTTCAGCAGCTTGTTTGTAGCTGCTGCTTCTGTCATTTTCCTGAAAAAATTGAAATGTTCATTGTAATTCGTGTCTTGTGCACCACATAAAAATCCTACTTCCAGGTTGTGTTTGTTTAATTCACTTGCAAGCTCTTCCTGTTCTTTCTCGTCCATCGGCCACCACATTTCAATGCCATCATATCCTTCGGCTTTCACCCTATTTAAATATTCCTTAAGTGAGCCTTCAAAACCCCAGTTCGTAGCCAGAACTTTTAGTTGTAATTTTGGTCGATCCATTTTGCGATAGTTAGCGCTGAATGTAGCGAAAAAATTAACAACAGATTGCCGTATGAATTCAAATAAATTACAAAGACTCCTCGCCAGCCAGCAATACGGATGGAGTCTTCAGCAGCCTTTTTATCTCGATAATGAAATTTTCGAGGCAGAGCGCGAGAACATCTTTCGCAAATACTGGCTGTTCGCCGGAACCGTCGCTGAAATCCCACGTCCGGGCGATTATTTTCTTTACAAGGTTTTTGACGATTCTATAATCATCATTCGTGGCAACAACGGCGAAGTATTTGCCCATTATAATACCTGCCGCCATCGTGGTTCCCTGATTTGCCTGCAGGAAAGAGGCCGCGCAGTAAAACTGGTTTGTCCTTATCATCAATGGGTATTCGACAAAGACGGCACTTTACTGAAAGCCCGGCTCATGCCCGATGATTTTAACACCGCTGATTTTGGTTTACATCCAGTACGTGTTGAGGTTACCGGAGGCTTGATCTTTATTTCGCTTTCCGAAAATCCGCCGGATTTTTCGAAAGTATCAGCTGACTACGCTCCGTTTCTTGATCCATTCCGTATTGACGAAGCGAAGGTGGGTTTCCAAACCTCATATAAGTTGCGCACTAATTGGAAACTGGTTGCCGAAAATTTCCGTGAATGTTACCATTGTGGTCCGGCACACCCGGAATACTGCAGCGCAGTCATAGGTGCGAATATGAAAGAGTCCGCTGATGAAGTACTTGCAGAGAGGAGAGTAGAATGGCAGACAAATGGCCTTGCTACAGAAAACATCGACTTCACCGACGAATCATTCCACTTTGCTGTTCGCTATCCGCTACGACCGGGCATTACGAGTTACAGTACCGACGGCAATGCGGTAGCAATTCCCATGGGCGATCATAAAGACTACAATGCCGGTGTGCTTGGCCTGGTTGTTTATCCAAATTTCTGGATGGATGCCGTGAGTGACTATGTGTGGACCATGCGCGTAACACCTGTGAGCGCGTCCTGCACCATGATTGATCTTGCCTGGCTGGTTGATAAAAATGCAGTTGAAGGCAAAGATTACACAAAAGAACGCTTAACAGAATTCTGGAAAATAACCGGCGAGCAGGACTGGCAACTGTGCGAAAATAATTTTAGCGGTATTGAGTCCAGTCACTATCAACCTGGTCCATATGCACCAGTGGAAGATGATGTTGCGCGCTTTATCGATTGGTACCTGAAGCAGATGGGCGCATAAACAGGAACATAAATATTCCAACTCCGGTAACTATCGCTGCATTCAGGAGGTAAATGTCTGCTACCTTCATCTGGCTTTCGTACAAATAGCCTGTCCACAGATTGCCAAGAATTGCGCCTGCACCTAACAGAAATGCATATAAGATGGATTGCCCGGTAGCACGGGCTTCTTCATTTACCAGCAGATTCACCTGTTCTACACAAGCCACCAAAAAGAGCGACCAGCCTATGCCATGCAATAGTTCCACCGGAATCACCAGCCATGGTTCTTTGATGATGCTGTATAGCAAAAGACGTAAGGCCGTGGCTCCAACACACAAAAGCAGTGTGTTCCTGAGACCTGCTTTCTGAATGATCAGTGCCGAAAAATAAAAGAGGGGTATTTCACACAATCCCTGAAACGAAATCGCAAACCCGGTAAGCGACGAAGACGCACCGTTTTCCTTCATGTAAATCGAATAAAAATAATATATCGGAGCAGACGCCGCATATACCAGGCACACTGAAAAAAGGAGAAGCAGAAGTTTCGGTTGCCGGATAATCTGAAGAATGTCTTTTTGTACGGGTTGCTGTTGTCTCTTTTTTTCAGCAGGTGCAGATATTCTTAAAAAAAGCGCAACGAGAAATGTAAGCAGCATGCTTACAGCCGACACAACGAATATCACAGTCGTATTCAGCATGTCGATATAATAACCCGTAATGATCCCGGTACATGCCCAGCCTGCGGCACCCGCGAATCGCAACTTACCATACGAGAAACTCTTATTCTTTTCTATGAAGGTGAGTGATATGGAATCGAGAAGTGGCTGAATGGAATTGTAGAAAACCGACATGCCTACTGTGATCAGCAGCAGGTATACAAATCCTCCATCGTACAGATAAAACAGGTAGCTGATAGCAGCGAGTAATGCTGACACCACGAGACAACGCTTGTATCCTACACGATCTGCCATCATGCCGTAAAATGGTTGCACAACGAACATCAGCAAGGGCGTGATGCTTAACAACAAACCAATTCGCTGCCCTCCTAAACCATGATCTTTAAGGTAGTCTGCAAATATTGGCAACCATGCAGCGGTGCATGAAAAAAACAGAAAGTAAAGCGCCCTCAGCCTGTTTGCTTCGCTCAACTTCATAACTGCTTAGCTGTGCGTTTTGCTGAGTTCTGAAGCAGCTTCTTTGTCGATAATCACATAACCATTGGAATGCTTTTGCATAATGCTGGCAGGCATTAAAGGATCAACGGAACCTTCAACTGCTTGCCTGATAACACCCGCTTTCACCTTTCCATTGGCAATCAGTATTGCTTGTTTTGCTTCGAGCAGGTGTTGCAAACCAAGTGTGATCCCCTGGGTTAGTGAAGTTGTTTCGGCAAAATATTTCTGGCCAACTGTTTTGGTGGTGTTGTCAAGATCCACAACATGCGAGTATAAGCCCGCTGCCACACCCGGTTCATTAAATCCGATATGACCATTCCTCCCGATGCCAACTACGATCAATTCGATTCCATTATTTCTTCTGATAAACTCGTCCATCTCCCTGCATTCTTTATCCAGGTTATTAGCACGCGAATCGAAGAGGTGTAACTGGCTTTCAGAAAGGCCAAGCAGATCAAACAATGTGCTTCGCAGAAAGTATTGGCAACTGCCCGGATTCTCGGCGCCAATACCGACCCATTCGTCAAGCGATACAAATTTGCAGTGGCTCACATCAATATTTTCTTGCTTCACACGCTCTGCCACCATAGTGTACGACAACCTGGGCGTGTCGCCCGCTGCAAGACATAGCAGCGCATCCGGTTTGGTCTTAATCGTACTGATGATCATTTCTGCCGTGCGGGCCGACATTTCGTGGTAATTATTTTCTACTATTATTTCCATCATAAGGTTTTTATACGCGCATGTGATCGGCGTTCCAGTTGCGGATTTGTTTTTTGATAACTGCAGGTTCTAAATTTTGCTCAAGCGTTTTATCGAGCAATGAAGGTAGTTCTTCGTCTGAAGAAAAGCGAAGTGCAGCAATTTGTCCAAAGCTTAACCGGTCT
>JAFAGE010000142.1 GCA_023423015.1 Bacteroidota bacterium | reverse complement strand
AGTAAATACCTTTATTAACAATTGGATTTATCCTTCAGATTGTGGAAAACCTTGTGAATTTCGTTGGAGAAGAGATGTAGTTGACGTTATCTTTGACTTGTCAATAGCAAAAAAATCCAATCCAGTCCTAGTCCAGATCCAGATCCGATGAATACCGAAAACAATCCAAACCGGTGAAAAAACGTAAGAAGTCCACTCTATGAAAAACTGAAATTATCCCTGCTGATGAAAAACCTAGACCCTCAGCAACCAAAAGGATAAAAAATTGTCCCCCGTTTACCGGGGGATTTTTTTTGAGGCAATACGGAACGGATCGCAACGAGCTTCAGATGTTTACAGGCCGACCTGCCGATAGGAGAACGGGTTCACCGGTTCGTTAAATGCCACCAGCAGGGCATTGTCGTTTTTCCTGGAAGGTTTCAGATTAGGTATCCGCGCAATAATTTGTTCTACGCGCTTCTTCAGGCGATGTACATCCGATTTAATTTGATTAAACCTTAGTACAGAGGTGTCAATGAATGAAATATAAGATGAGAGGTCATGTTCATTTTTCAGGAGCAGCTTCGCTACGCGGTAGTCTCTTTCATTATCCACATAGCAAGCGAGTACGTGCGATACACCTCCGATGTGAATAGGATTTTGTCGCCGCCTTAATATTTCCTGCAGGTTTCTATCGGCTCTTAATTCCAGAAATTTTTTCATACTTCCGTGTTCAGCAACATACATCATAGGGTGTTCGTGATACCATTCGAGAGCATGGTACACAGCTTCATTAATATCCTGGGAATTGCTTACGTGTTTTCTGTAGCACCTCTGCAGGTATTTTAAAAGGTGTTCACTGAATGTTTTTATCAGAAGATTTAGCGTGTCGGTATCCGGCCGCTGGATGATTAAGCGATGCAGATGAAGTTCTGCGTGAGAAATGTTTTTCATCGATTCAGGAGTTTGGAATTTAAGGGGCGGGTGCGGAGAGTGAAGATATCAAATAGTTTAAATATTAGATTCGTAGATCTACCACGCAGATCCTAGTATATGTACGATAAATACGAAAAAATCCGGCATCACTTACTTCTTCCGTAATAGAAAGACCATGTTTTTAGTTGTTGCGATGATTCTTTTGTGAGTTGATTCCTGAGTAATCGCCACGCCCAGTTTCCTTCACTACTTGCGGGCATATTCATACGTGCAGATTTATCGAGCGATAACACATCCTGCATCGGAACGATCGCCAGTTTCGCAACACTCATGTAAGCAAGGCGGATCATCGCAGATGCTACATTGCGCGGATTTATTTTGCCTCCGATGTATTGCGATAAATTATTTCGCTCTGTTCTGGATGCTTCATTAAACCATCCAACAGTTGTATTGTTGTCGTGAGTTCCGGTATATACAATTGAATTCCTGGTATACTGGTGAGGTAAGTAGTTGCTCGCTGGCATGTCTTCACCAAAAGCAAATTGCAATACGTTCATACCGGGTAGATTAAACTTATCGCGGAGCTGATAAACTGGTTGGTCTATTTCACCGAGATCTTCTGCAACAAACGGCAGACCGCCAAGTTCCTCTTCAATTATTTCGAAAAAATGATCTCCGGGTCCTTGCATCCACCTGCCGGTTTTTGCAGACTTCGCACCAGCCGGCACCGACCAGTAGGATGAAAACCCGCGAAAGTGATCGAGACGAACAAGATTGAACCACTGGAGATTTCTGCGAAAACGCTGCACCCACCAGCGGTACCTGGTTTCTTTGAGAACGTTCCAGTTAAAAACCGGCATTCCCCAAAGCTGGCCATCTGCATTAAAAAGATCAGGAGGTACCCCGGCAATTTCAGCAGGCATTCCTTCATCGTTCAAAGCGAAAATTCCGCGGTGACTCCATACATCGGCGGAATCGTGAGCAACATAGATAGGCACGTCGCCAAAAAGACTGATATCGAGGGAGGAGCAGAAACTTTTTAGAGCCTGCCATTGGCGGTCGAAGACCATCTGTACCCACCTGATGTAATCGAATTCCTCGGCATAATCGTCCCTGAGTTTCTGTAATGCAGCCTCATCTCTGTCGCGATATTGAGAGCGCCAGCGGAACCAGGGTGCATCTTTATGGATTTGTTTAAGCAGGGTGTATAAAGCATACGAATTCAGCCAGTAATCCTGTCGGGCGCAATAATCGGTAAAAGCAGTTTTCTCAGCAGGGGAGCTGGTTTTGTTCCACCTCTTCCAGGCTTTTCGCAGCAACTTATACTTGTATTCGCCAGCCCTGGAAAACTGCACCTTCGCCGATGAGGAGGTGCGTTGCAGATCCTTTCTATCCAGCCAGCCATCCCGCACCAGAGCTTCCATGCTGATGAGCAGGGGATTTCCAGCCATTGATGATAAAGAGCTGTAAGGAGAATATCCCTGCGTTGCTGCTGTTGGATTGATGGGAAGCATTTGCCACACCGATTGGGCCGATTGGTGCAGGAATTCAGCAAAAGCAATGGCAGGCTGACCTATGTCGCCAATATATGGCGCACCAGGTAATGAACTGATGTGAAGCAGAATGCCCGCCCCGCGTTCATAATTTTCAATCCCTTCACCCATGTCTGAATGATCGATACCGATATTCATTAGTCAAAATCGAATAGATCGCCCAGGAATCCTTTTTTCTTTTTCCGGCCATAATATCCACCCTGGTTATATCCACCCTGGTTATACCCTCCCTGGTTGTAGCCACCCTGGTTCGGATAATCGCGTCGTTCCCGGTTTTGTTCATGAAACGGGTCGGCAGCAGGATTGCCAGGATTGCTGCGCCCTTCGAGAGCCGCAGATTTTTCTATGATCTTGTCAAGTTCACCTTTATCGAGCCATACACCGCGGCATTTCGGACAATAATCGATTTCAACTCCCTGGCGCTCGCTCATTACAAGTACTTCGCTGCAATTTGGACAATTCATATTACAAGTGTTTAGGGTTAAATTTCAAAAATCCTACCAGCAGGAAGCTTAATGTCTGCTACTTTTAACATACAATTGCCATATATGAAAACATTGATGTTTGTGTTAGTATCACTTCTGGGTGTAATTAATCCGAAAAACCATCCCATTGAAAACGGGATCAGCGGTGCCTGGAAAACCATGCACCCGGATGGAGAGATTTTGATGATAGTTGCAGATAATTACGTTGCCATCACTGCATACAATGTTGCTGAAAAGAAATTCATCTACTCAAAAGGTGGTGTTCTCAAAGTAAATGGGAGCACGGCTACTTTAAAAACGGAATTCAATTCGCAAAACAGGGATCAGGTAGGTAAGGAGGGGAAGGTATCAATCAATATTTCCGGAAATGAACTCACCACGAATATCGATGGCTCCCAAAAGAAATGGCAGAAAATTGACAGCGCAACAACTGCGTTGACGGGCTGCTGGAGAATCAATCGTCGCAGCAATAATGGGCAGATGCATGAAATGAAACTCAGGCCGCGCAGAACATTAAAATTGTTGTCGGGCTCTAAATTCCAGTGGATGGCAATCAATATCGAAACCGGGGAATTCTCCGGCACCGGCGGAGGCTCGTACACTTTTAAAGACGGTAAATACACAGAGCATATAGAATTCTTTTCGCGCGATAGTAATCGAGTAGGCGCGTCACTAACCTTTGATGGTAAAGTGGAAGACGGCACATGGTTTCACCAGGGACGCAGTTCAAAAGGCGATCCCATAGATGAACAATGGATCAAACTTAATTCCGGAAAGTAATTTATTGCCGGTTATTATTCGTTTTCCCACAACCATCCATCCGGGTGCATCGTGTACAGGCGGTACTTCTTTCCATCGAATACAACCACCGGGCTTGAATGGTCGCCGGAAGTTATCGGGTTGCCTGAATACTTCTTCCAATTTATCAGGTCGTCAGAAACTGCAATGTTCGACGACCATGGGGTGGGTTTTGTTGTCCACATTGGATCGGCATTAGCGTGATAGAACATGTAATACCTGTTATTGTGTGTAATAATCTGGTCAGCAGCAACGGCGCCCAGGTCAAACTTTTCAGGACCGGGTTTTAATACCGGTTCATCCTGCACATTCTTCCAGGTAATTCCATCGGTTGATGTTGCCAGCCAGATGCCTTCATCGAGTCGCTCGTAAAACAAATACCATTTTCCACCTTCAATATGCAGCACCGGCGTGCCATAGGGGCCCGGAATTGTGTCTCCGTTTGTTTTAAGCATGATCAGGTCTCCCTGGTCTTCCCAGGTGATTCCGTCTTTTGAAGTCATATAGTGTGCTACGTCATCTGTTCCTTCGGCATACATGTGATATAATCCGTCGTGCCGCAAGACATGCATGTCTTCAGTCCACCGCTGCGAATAAACGGGATTACCCGCGTAACGCTCCCAATTGATTCCGTCCCGTGATGTGGCGTAACCGAGATGCATTACAGCCGAATCGTGCTGAGTAAATCCGGTATACCACAACTTATATACAGAATCTTCGAAAAGGATATATCCGCGTTCCCGGATGCTCTGGTCCCAGGCATTACCGGTGGCTGCAGTAAACACGGGATTTTTTTCATAGGGTTTAAAGGATATCAGTTCTTTTGGAAAATCTTTATCGCCTTCTTCGTTCTGGTTATTCTGAACGGTTCCGCAAGCTGCAAGAGAGAAAATGAAGAACAAAAGCAGTAGTTGTTTCATAAACTGTTGTTTGCTGTAACTTCAACGAAACTACTTAATCATGTCTTCGCGCCGAACATTTATTCGAAATGTGTCTGCTGCTGCCGCAGGAGCCGGGTTTGCATCTTTCCCTTTTCAGAAAGCGGTTTCGTCACCCGCGCCGCGTACATCTGCTGCCGATACGATAAATGTTGCACTGATTGGATGTAACGGTATGGGATGGGCGAACCTGAGTTCGATGATGCGCAACGATAATATTCAACTTGCAGCTATATGTGATATCGACAATTCTGTGATCGAAAGACGATTGGCCGATGCAGAAAAAAACAAATGGAAGAAACCGGCAGTTTATACCGATTACCGCCGGCTTCTTGAGAACAAAGACATTGATGCCGTGATCATCGGAACACCCGATCATTGGCACTGCCTCCAGATGGTTCATGCATGCGAGGCAGGAAAAGACGTATATGTCGAAAAACCGATTGCGAATTCAATAGAAGAATGTAGCGTAATGGTCGCGGCCAAAAACCGCCATAAACGGATTGTTCAGGTAGGGCAGTGGCAGCGTAGCGACCCTCACTGGATTTCGGCTCTCGATTACCTTAAGTCGGGCAAACTGGGTAAGATCCGGATGGCGCGAACGTGGGCTTGTGTTGGTTATGGTCGCAACTTCAAGCCGAAGGCAAACACTGCAGTACCTGCCGGGGTGAATTACGATATGTGGCTGGGTCCCGCTCCTGAGCGCCCATTCAACCCATATCGGTTCCATGGCTCTTTCCGATATTTCTGGGACTATGCGGGCGGTCTTATGACCGATTGGGGTGTACATATGCTGGATATGGTTCTTGCCGGCATGGATGCCGTAACACCATTGCGGGTAACTGCCATGGGCGGTAAACGCGGATATCCGGACAGCGCCATCGAAACTCCTGATACCCTCCAGTCACTGTTTGAATTCGGAGATTTTTCGATGTTATGGGAACAAACCATGGGTGCAGCGCAGGATCCCTTTAATCGCGCCCCCGGGAGCCCCGGCGTAGCATTTACCGGCAATAATGGAACACTTGTGATTGACAGGGATAGCTGGGATGTATATCCTGAAATGGAGAACGATAAATACCTGCTGGAGGCCGTACCCCGCCGGCACGCTCGTATAAACGGCCTGGATCAACACACAAAAAATTTCGTTGATTGCGTCCGGTCCCGCAAACAGCCCAACTGCACCATCGAGATGGGTAGAAATGCGGCGATTACCGCTCACCTCGGCAATATATCTTACCGGCTCCAGCGCCAGGTAGCCTGGAATGATGGACAGGGCAGCATTTCCGGAGATAAAGAAGCCAGCGAACTTATGCTACCCAAATACCGGTCTCCGTGGCAATTACCTGCATATAAATAACAGGCGACGATTTCACAATCTGTTTCTACTATTAAGTATAAATAGTAGTAAATTTGCAGCATGAAGACAGAAGTATTCACGCCTGAAAAGACTATTGAGGTAGATGAAGACAGGGCGACGATAGAAAGGACGGTATCCAGCGAATATAAATACGGATTTGTAACCAACATAGAGGCGGATGAGGCGCCGAAAGGACTAAACGAAGACACTATCCGCTTCATTTCCAAGCGTAAAAACGAACCCGAATGGATGCTTGAGTGGAGATTGAAGGCCTACCACCACTGGTTGAACATGAAAGAGCCGGTTTGGGCGAATGTGAAGTTTGAACCTATCGACTACCAGGATATTATCTATTATTCAGCGCCCAAGCAGAAGATTAAACCCGAAAGCCTTGACCAGATTGATCCGGAACTTCGCAGAACCTTTGAGAAGCTGGGGATTTCACTTGAAGAACAGAAAAGGCTTACCGGTGTTGCCGTTGATGCGGTGATCGACAGTGTGTCAATAGGCACCACCTTCAAGGAGCAGCTGGCCGAACAAGGGATCATTTTCTGCTCGATGAGCGAAGCCATCCAGGAACATCCCGAACTGGTAAGGAAATATATCAGCTCTGTGGTTCCGGTTACTGACAACTATTTCGCCGCGCTTAACAGCGCAGTATTCAGCGATGGATCCTTCTGTTATATTCCTAAGGGTGTACGCTGCCCGATGGAGCTGTCAACCTATTTCCGCATCAATGCCGAGAATACGGGCCAGTTCGAAAGAACGCTGATCGTGGCCGATGTAGGGAGTTATGTTAGTTACCTCGAAGGTTGTACCGCGCCTATGCGCGATGAGAACCAGCTTCACGCAGCCGTAGTGGAACTTGTGGCGCTTGAAAACGCTGAAATCAAGTATTCAACGGTACAGAACTGGTATCCCGGTGATAAGAACGGAAGCGGAGGTATTTTCAACTTCGTAACAAAGCGCGGAATCTGTAAGGGTAATAACTCCAAAATATCATGGACCCAGGTGGAAACCGGTTCGGCGATTACCTGGAAATACCCCAGTGTAATATTAAAAGGTGATAATTCAACCGGCGAATTCTATTCTGTTGCGGTAACCAATAATCACCAGCAGGCCGATACAGGAACCAAGATGTTGCATGTGGGAAAGAATACCCGCAGCCGTATTGTATCGAAAGGTATTTCAGCAGGCTTCAGCAATAACAGTTACCGTGGCCTGGTGCAAGTGGGTAAAAATGCTGCGAACGCGCGGAATTTCTCGCAGTGCGATTCGCTGCTGCTGGGCGACAAATGTGGAGCGCATACCTTCCCTTATATCGAAGTAAAAAATAACACCGCCGTAGTGGAACACGAAGCCACTACTTCCAAAATAGGAGAAGACCAGATATTCTATTGTAACCAGCGCGGCATTGATACGGAAACTGCCGTAGCACTCATCATCAACGGTTTTGCAAAAGAGGTGATGAACCAGCTTCCGATGGAATTTGCCGTGGAAGCGCAAAAACTTCTCGCCATCAGCCTGGAAGGAAGTGTGGGTTAAGGAAGATGATTCTTCATTCAACGTAACTCATTATCATTCGCGAATAAAATATTAAAATAAAAGACAAATGTTACACATCCGGAACTTGCATGCAGGAATTGAAGGGAAGAAAATTCTGAAAGGGATTAATCTCGAAATAAACCGTGGAGAAGTGCATGCGATAATGGGGCCAAACGGATCGGGAAAAAGTACACTGGCATCTGTGCTCGCAGGAAGGGCAGACTATGAAGTAACGGAAGGTACAGTAGATTTCGACGGTATTGACCTTCTTGAGCTTGCTCCTGAAAAGAGAGCAGGTGAAGGGCTTTTTCTGGCGTTTCAATATCCCATTGAAATAGCAGGTCTTACTACTACCAATTTCATCAAAACTGCCGTTAACGAAGTTAGAAAATATCGTGGCCAGGATGCACTGGATGCTGTTCAGTTCCTGAAGCTGATGAAAGAAAAGATGGCTTTGATGAATATGGATCAGTCGCTTCTTAGCCGACCTCTGAATGAAGGTTTTTCAGGCGGTGAAAAGAAACGAAATGAAATTTTCCAGATGGCGATGCTGCAACCCAAACTCGCTATACTCGACGAAACAGATTCCGGCCTCGATATCGACGCCATCCGCATTGTAGCGAATGGTGTTAATAAGTTGCGCAACCAGGATAACGCTGTTCTTGTTGTTACTCACTACCAACGTTTGCTCGACTATATCGTTCCCGATTACGTCCATGTGTTGTACAATGGCCGAATTGTTAAGTCCGGTCCCAAAGAACTTGCACTTGAACTGGAAGAACGCGGATACGACTTTATTAAAAACGAAGTGAACGAAGGCCAGGAAGCCTGATTAACGAGAGAGGAATGAATACAATAGAAAATATTAAGGAACAATATCAATCGCTGCAGGCAGCTACCACAGATGATTCAGGTGTGCTCGCGCCGATAGAGAAGCAGGCATTTGAAAACTTCAATAAACTGGGAATCCCTACTTCCAAACACGAAGAATGGAAATACACCCGCATAGCTTCTGTATTTAACAGGGAGTTTACTATTGCCCCGGCTCAGCCTTTATCAGTTGCCGACATTGATGCTGTTCGATTACCCGGACACGAAGAAGCAAATGAACTTGTTTTTGTGAATGGTGTGTTTGTAGACGCCTACAGCACCATAC
>JAFAGE010000080.1 GCA_023423015.1 Bacteroidota bacterium | reverse complement strand
GTACGGTGACTCAGGATTTGTAATCAGTTACGACGCGCATAAGATGAAGCGCAGAAGTGGAAACTCCCCCGCTGCCGACGATAGCGCATCAGTGTCGGACACGAAAACTTACACCGATCCTTTTCAGTATTTCGCTGACGTTGTACGAAAGAAGATCACCGTAGAACCCTATGGCGTATATTCTCTTGAAAACAATGTACGCGTTGTAGAAATCCTTGAAGCCGCCATCAAAAGTTCACAATCTGGCAGAAAAGTAGTGTTCAGTAAACACAAAAATTAATACACTTCTGCATTGGAAATAAGCGGGCAGGCTTTCGCTGCTTCAATGTTCACGCGGAGTTTACCCGTGTTCACCGGGTCTATTTTCAGTATACGCTTGTAGCCAATCGTTGTTCCGGTTGCTACCTTTTTCCATGAACCATTTACCCAGGCTTCCACGTAAAATTTACTTACGCGCTGGCCAAGAGGAATATATTCCTGGAGCACCACGTATCTGACGTCAGACTTCTTAGGCAGATAAACTTCGAATGAAGCCGATTTTACATTATCGTCGGTGGCCCAATAGGTATCTTTCCTGCCGTCAGTTATGTTTGCTGCTGCATAATCCGCTGCGTTTCCACGCGTGTTCACTGCAGTAACTTTTGCACGGGCTGCAAGATTTTTTGCAAATTCCCGGTTCAATATTTTACGAAAACCTTTTAATGATGCCACATCGCGTTCATGGAATTTTCCCCTGCGGTCGGGAGGCACATTCAACAGCAGCGTCGAACCGCGTCCAACTGAAGTAAGATAGATGTCAAATAATTTTTCGGGGGATTTCACCAGCGAATCTTCCTTCGCATGATAGAACCAGCCTGGTCTGATAGACACGTCGACCTCTGCCGGAACCCATTGTTTCCCGTCGGGTGAACCTGTTTGCAAAAGGTTTTCAATTCCGGCTTTTCCGGCATAAAGTGTATCGGTGGTAATCGTATTCCAGTTTGTTTCACCTGCCACACCACGTTCGTTACCTACCCATCTTACGCCAGGGCCAGCATCGCTGAAGAAAATGATGTTTGGCTCGAAACCTCTTACAATTTCCATGGTCTCCGGCCAGTTGTAATACGTTCTACCATCAATTTGTCTTTTTTCATTTGCTCCCCCGTAATAACCGTCGCCGCCGTTTGCTCCATCAAACCACATCTCTGTAACGGGTCCATATTGCGCAAAGAGTTCACGCAGTTGGTTGCGGTAATATTCAATGTATCCGGGCTTTCCGTATTCGGCATGATTACGGTCCCAGGGAGAAAGGTATATGCCAAATTTCAAACCGTGCTTTTTACACGCATCGCTCACTTCCTTAACAAGATCACCTTGCCCGTTTTTATATGGACTGTTTTTAATGCTGTGTTCAGTGTATTTGCTTGGCCACAAACAGAAACCATCGTGATGTTTGCAGGTCAGAATGGCCATCTTAAATCCTGCTTCCTTCAATGTAGTGATCCATTGTTCCACATCCACATCAGAGGGATTAAACACTGACGGCGATTCGTTTCCATAGCCCCATTCCAGGTCAGTAAACGTGTTTGTTGTGAAATGCAGAAAAGCATTCAACTCCATTTCGTGCCATGCCAATTGTGCGCTGGAAGGCACCGGCAACACAGGTTCCGGCGCTTTCACCTGTGCAAATACATTGCAGGCAATTAATATCTGTGCAGCTGAAAATAGCCACTTCTTCATATTCTTCAATTGATTGTTGGTTAATCTTTAAGCTCTACTTCTTCAAAGGCACTTTCACCTGGTAGAGTTTCTCGTGAACTGCGCGAAGTTTGTCAACCGGGTTCTTAATTACTTTTCTGTCGTAAGTCATCAGTCCGTTTATTTCCACTTCCACATCGGTGGTTTGAGTATACACCGCGGCTGACAGACCATAATCAATAAAGCTTACGAGACTATCCATATAGGTTGAATATTTCTGGAATAGCTCATCAGCTGATTTGAACGACTGATAACCCCAGTTGTCTTTTTCCTGCCACACGTGATTCTTCACAGGTAATCCCAGTCCACCAAATTCTCCCAACACAAGCGCTAACTTCTGGCCAAAAAGATCAGGATGCGGCATTGCAGGATCGGGGTAATTGTGGATGTCGATAATGTGATCAACATAGGCGAAATTTCCGCCACTCGCACTATTGATGAGACGCGACGGGTCTTTCTTCATTGTCCATTCAGAAATCTCAGCAGTCTTAAACTGTCCCCATGCTTCGTTAAATGGCGTCCATACAACAATGGAAGGGAATGGATACAGTGCATCTATAATAGCGTCCCATTCTTTGCGGTAATATTCTTCCGACTGAGCTGTTCTTTTCTGATCGCTGCCAACACCAATTACGCCGGGACGTTGGTTCCACTTGTTACCGAGGTCACCACTGGGCATGTCTTGCCATACAAGTAATCCCACGCTATCGCAGTAATAATACCAACGGGCAGGTTCCACCTTGATGTGTTTCCTGATCATATTGAAGCCCATCTCTTTCGTTTTCACCACATCAAATTTCAGCGCTTCATCGGTAGGCGGAGTGTACAACCCGTCGGGCCACCAACCCTGGTCGAGAGGACCATACTGGAATACAAACTCATTGTTGAGCAACATCCTTTTGATGCCTTTGTTATCCGTACCCAATGAAGACTTACGCATTGCTGCGTAGCTTGTTACGTTATCAACTACTTTTCCATTACGTACAAGAGAAACTTTTACGTTGTATAAAAAAGGATCAGTTGGTGACCATAGGCGTTGGTTGTTTAATTTTAATGAGGCCTCTTCTCCTGCATTCACTTCCTGGCTTGCAGCTTCATTATTTCCCTCGAGCAGCGATATTTTCACCTTATCTCCGGCTCTCGTATTGCTAATGGTAACGCCCATCCTGAGTGTTTGATTGTCGATATCCGGCGTCGGCTTGAGACTGGTTATATAAGATTGCGGAACGGCTTCGAGCCAGACAGTTTGCCAGATACCTGTCACGGGTGTATACCAGATCCCTTCAGGCTTCACAACCTGTTTGCCTCGTGGCTGGGT
>JAFAGE010000044.1 GCA_023423015.1 Bacteroidota bacterium | reverse complement strand
CAGCAGAACTCCCCGATTTTCTTTCCACGCACCCGAATCCGGGCGACAGGAACAGAACAGTTACGCAACTGGCGAAAGAATGGAAACAGAAGCTGAATGTAACAGATGCGAAGGTGAACCGCGACAGCTACCTCCGCATGATTGAAGGTTTGGTTTACGGTGAAGATCCCCGCCAGGGTTATGTTGAAAATTTCGTGTTCTATCATCCCGAATTAAAACTGCAATTCCCTATTCCACAAGGATGGCAATACATCAATTCACCACAGAGCTTTCAGATGGCGCCAAAAGACGGCAAAGCTATGATGATGCTCACGCTGGCAAAAGGAAATAATCTGCAGGAAGCAGCGAGCGGTATTCTTCAGCAATACAGTTTACAGGCGGTGGAATCGCAGCAGACGAATGTGAATGGTTTGAATGCAATCGCTATGGTGGCAGATCAGAAACAGGAGCAGGGAACATTACGCACACTATCTTACGTAATTCAACACAACAACATTCTTTATCACCTGATCGGCGTCAGTTCTCTCGCAGACTTCAACACATACGCAAATACTTTCGCTGCATCAATGCAGAACTTTCGCAATCTTACTGATCCCGCGAAACTGAATAAGAAACCGGAACGTGTCCGCGTAAAGAGCATTAAACAGGCATCAACACTCGAACAAGCTCTCCGGGTCAGCAATGTGCCTCAAGCCCGCTTCGAAGAAATGGCCATCCTGAACGGCATGAACCTGAAAGACAAAATTCCGGCGGGGGGACTGATTAAAGTGATTGGAGAATAAAAAAGGTTAGCGGTGAATCATGGCAGATGGCAGGAGGCAGGAGGCAGATGGCTTCTCACCTCTCACCTTTCACCTTTCACCGCTCACTTGCTTTTCCTTCCTCCCCCACACTTCTCCCAGAATTCTGCGGGGTTTGATTTTCTTTTGTTTCTTCAGGCCGAAACCCTCGATAGCATATTTCACAATATGTGCGATGGCTTCTTCTACGGAATCGGTGAACAGGAATAATTCGAGATCCCCGGGATCAATTGTTTTCTCATCAGCAAGCCGGGCAAGATGATCATATAAATGTTCGTGATAATGCCGCCCCATCAACACGATCGGGAACTTCTCAAATTTTCCTGTTTGAATCAGCGTAAGCGCTTCAAAAAATTCATCGAGCGTACCATAGCCTCCAGGCAGAACCACAAATGCATAAGAGTATTTGCTCAGCAATGTTTTTCGAACAAAAAACAGGTCGAAGTCGACCCATTTATCCAGGTATTTGTTGGGATGTTGTTCGTGGGGCAATATGATGTTGCAGCCAATCGATTTGCCACCCACATCCTTTGCGCCGCGGTTTGCAGCTTCCATGATCCCGGGTCCTCCCCCGGTGATCACGGTGAAACCAAGTTTTGCAATCTCCTGCCCCATTCGTCGCGACAGAATATAATATGGATGTGTTTCAGGAAAACGCGCGGAGCCAAATACGGTAACACAGGGACCGGTAAAGTGCAGACGCCGGAAACCGTAAAAAAATTCGCCCATTACTTTGAACAAAAAAAGAAACTCTTTCCACCTCGACCGCGGTCCTTCCAGGAACTCCGTTTCCTGGGTAGAGCCTACGGGAGTAAAATCTTTCGTGTTTGTCATAGGTCACTCATTATCTATCCAAGTCCGATCTGCTGATGCAAAGATGGTATTTCAACATCCAGGTACCCCTTCTTAACGAGTTTATCCTTAAAAATATTCTGTACATCATACTCTCCGTGTACTAAAAAAAGTTTTTTAACAAGCTTCGGATCCTGGCATGCTAACCACTGGCTCAGGTCTTCATAGTCGCCATGCGCGCTCAAGCTCGCAATTTCCGAAATCTCTGCACGTACTTTGTAGCGTTTGCCGAAAATACCTACCTCTTCGGGCTTTTGTTTAAGTCTGCCGCCCAGCGATGCAGGTTCGCAATAACCCGTAAGCATGATCATACTTCGTTCATCCTCTATATTGTGCACTATATGGTGCCGGACCCTGCCTGCTTCCGCCATACCAGATGATGAAATTATCACACATGGTTCGGTAATATCATTCAGCTGCATCGACTCTTCTACACTTTCAGTAAAAGTCAAACCCTCAAAGTCAAAAATATCCTTGTCATTTTTCAGCAGTTTCTGGGCAAAGTCGTTGTAATAGTCGGGGTATCGTTTAACTGCTTCAGTTATTCGGATCGAGAGAGGGCTATCAACAAAGTACTTGAGTTTGGGCAGCCTTCTCTCTACATCAAGCTGGTTCAGCATAAACAATAGTTCCTGTGTACGGCCAAGACTGAATGCAGGAACAATCAGTTTTCCCCTGCGCTCAACACATACTTTCTGAATGTTGTCGAGCAACTTGTCTATTGCCGTTTGCTGCACTTCGTGCAATGTGTCGCCATAGGTAGATTCAAGAATAATGAAGTCTGCCTGCGGAAAAGTCTGAGGCGAGCGCAGGATGAGATCGTGATATCTTCCAATATCACCACTGAAGGTGATGCGGGTAATTTCTGAATTCTCTTTTATTTTCAGGTGCACGGCAGAACTGCCGATGATGTGTCCGCAGTCGGTAAACATCACTTCAGTCTGCTTGTCTATTTTGAAATGCTCATTGTAGGGAATGGTTTCGAACAGCGGAAACACTGCTTCCGCATCTTCTTCGGTATATAGAGGTTCGATCAGCGGCCTTCCTTGTTTTGCACGTTGCTTGTTCACATACTTCGCATCAGCCTCCTGAATCCCTGCAGAGTCTATCAGCAGAAGTCTCGCGAGGCTTGCAGTGGCAGGCGTGCAATAGATGCGTCCCCTGAAACCCTCTTTCACCAGCTTTGGTATAAGGCCGGAATGATCAATGTGCGCGTGGCTTAAAATGAGATGATCAATTTCTTCGGGATTAAACCCGAAATTTCCATTGAGAGTTCCGGTGTCGGTGCCCATGCCCTGGAACATTCCGCAATCGAGTAAAATTTTTTTGCCGGGGTGAACATGAATGAGGTGTTTTGAACCTGTAACCATTCTTGCAGCACCATGAAATGATATTTTCATCGCAAGTGTTTAAGATTGAAGATGCGCCCGATGAGGTCATCATTACACCAATGTATTACAAGTTTTAAAAGGCCCGCAGCAGAAGAGTGTTTATTTTTTGGATTTTTTCAGGACATTTACTGCGATTTATCTATTACTTTCACTCCGCGGTTAAACCGCAATTATTTGCCTTATGGGAGATTTACAGATTAAAAAGGAATCAAAAAAGTACGATGCAGTTATTGTGGGTTCAGGTGCAGGTGGCGGAATGGCTGCTTACATCCTGGCCAATGCAGGATTAAAAGTGTGTTTGCTCGAGGCGGGTCCCGATTATGATCCGGCAATTCACTCGTCGCAACTAAAGTTCCCTTATGAAAGTCCAAGGCGTGGCGCGAGTACCAAGTTTCGCCCTTTTGGTGATTACGATGGCTCGTTCTGGGGTTGGCAGATAGACGGTGAACCGTTCACAAAAAAAGACGGAACGCAGTGGGACTGGTGGCGGGCAAGGATGCTTGGAGGAAGAACTAATCACTGGGGAAGGATTTCACTCCGTTTTGGACCCGATGATTTTCGCCGCAAGAGCATCGATGGACTGGGGGAAAACTGGCCGATCACATACGACGACATAAAACCTTACTACGATCGCGTAGACAAATTGCTCGGCGTATTTGGAACAAACGAAGGCTTGCCTAACGATCCGGATGGAGTTTTTCTTCCGCCCCCAAAACCTCGTTTGCACGAACTGTTTATCAAAAAAGCAGCCTCGCAGTCGAAAATTCCGGTGATACCATCACGCTTATCTATCCTTACCAAAAAGATCAATGAAGAGCGTGGACAGTGTTTCTATTGTGCGCAGTGCGGAAGAAGCTGCAAAGTGTATGCTGACTTCTCTTCTTCATCTTGCCTGGTTAAACCCGCAATGAAGACTGGTAACGTCGATCTCAAAGTAAATGCAATGGCCCGCGAAGTTCTTACGAACAATGAAGGCCTTGCTACCGGTATTTCATATGTTGACAAAGAAACTTTACAGGAATACCAGGTATATGGCAGAACCGTTGTGCTCGCAGCCAGTACCTGCGAAACAGCCAGGTTGCTGCTGAACTCAAAATCATCACGTCATCCAAACGGTCTGGCCAACTCCAGCAATGTGGTCGGCAAGTACCTTCACGATTCAACCGGCGCGGGCATGGCAGGTTTCGTTCCTGCATTATTCAACCGCAAGCGTTACAATGAAGATGGCGTTGGAGGCATGCACGTGTACACACCATGGTGGCTGGATAATAAAAAACTCGACTTCCCACGCGGATATCATATTGAATATGGTGGAGGAATGGGTATGCCGATGTATGGATTCAGCTGGGGTATCGACCGCATGAACGGCAACTACCCGGTGAACGGACAGAATAAAGAAGCTGGTGGGTACGGAGCATCACTTAAAGAAGACGTGCGTTTCTTCTATGGCGCAGAGATTGGAATGGCAGGTCGTGGTGAAGCTGTTGCAGACATCAACAATTATTGCGAAATAGATCCGGAAGTTGTAGACAAATACGGCATCCCTGTATTACGTTTCCATGTGAAGCACTCTGACTATGAAATCAAGCAGGCGAAACACATGAAAGAAACTTTCCGTGAAATATTCCACAACATGGGTGCTGTAATCACCTGGGGTGATAACGATGCATCAACCAACTACGGACTTGAAAATCCCGGAAACATCATTCACGAAGCCGGAACAGTTCGTATGGGAGCAGATTCGAAAACATCGCCACTCAACAAATGGGCACAGGCCTACGATTGTAAAAACCTGTTCGTTACCGACGGTAGCGTTTTCACTTCGCAGGCAGATAAAAATATCACCTGGACCATCCTCGCTCTATCAATGAGAACCAGCGAGCATATTGTTGACGAATTAAAAAAGAATAACCTGTAAATACCATTTAATATGGACAGAAGAGAATCGATCAAAGCCTTGCTGGTTGGAACCGTTTCGGCCGGGGTGGTATTGGAAGCATGTGAAACTGCCGACAAAAAAGCAACTCCTGCTGATGGAACGGCGCAGGCGTCGGATGCCAACGCCGACCGGATGAAGGAAGAGATTGAGTACAATAAGAAGTTGCAGGAACAGACATTTTTTACTGAGCACGAGATGGCAACAATTGCTGTTTTAAGCGATATCATCATTCCACGCGATGATGTAAGCGGAAGCGCCACCGATGCGAAGGTTCCCGACTTTATAGAATTTATCGTGAAAGATATGCCGCAACACCAAACGCCAATGCGCGGTGGTATTCGCTGGCTCGACCTGCATTGTGTAAAGACGCATGGTCAACCATTCGTTAAACTCGACGACAAACAGAAAATTGAAGTCGTTGACAGCATTGCTTATCCTAAAAAAGCAAAACCTGAATTGTCGCAGGGTGTAAACTTTTTCACGCTGATGCGCAACCTGACAGTTACAGGATTTTACACTTCCGAAATCGGCATCAAAGACGTGGGCTATGTGGGCAACCGTCCAAACCAATGGAACGGCGTTCCCGACGATGTTCTGAAACAATACAACATGGCTTACACCGAGAAAGAACTGAAGGAATGTGTGAGCTATAGTTAAACGGCAGACGTGAGACGGCAGACGTGAGAC
>JAFAGE010000019.1 GCA_023423015.1 Bacteroidota bacterium | reverse complement strand
TCCATTTCCAGCCGGAAGTCGTAATGCAGCCGCGATGCGTCGTGTTTCAGGATTAAAAATATTAATTCCTTGCCTGATGCCTTTACCCGGTGGGTTCAGGCGTTTCGGAAAAAGAGCGCTTTTCCCTGTATTTGGTGAGTGCCATATAGATAAAGGCAAAATTTTTATGCCAGCGGATACGGGATACCCTATTGCAAGGCCTCGTCTACCAGGTACAGGATAGATTCGTAGGAAGCGCCTACTGCTTCGCTCATGGCGATTTCGCAGGTTTTGGTAGACGAATAATAACCATCATAAGAACGCGATTGCACTTCATGAGCCTCATGGTGGGTAGCAGATGCTGTTAGTTCCGGAAAAAGAAAACCCCTGTCGCCCGCCATGCCACAGCAGCCGTTATTCATCGGTACATGTACGGATTTGGAGAAAGCGGTGGCCACTGCAAAAAACTTCTTTTCGATACCCAGCTTTTCCAGCGCACAAACAGCATGAAGGGTCACATCCTTTTCCCGGGTAAAATTCTTCGCGAGAGGCATCACCATGTCGTGCAGGAATTCAACACTGTCGATGATCCTCATTTTTACAAACTTCTCTTTGTTCGCTTCGGAAAGGACTGCGCCCAGGTTCCTGAAAGTATATGCACAGGAACTAACATCGGTGACAACAGGGAGGTGTCCTTCTTTCGATTCCACCCAGAGTTTTTCAATAATCTGGTTCGCGGTGAAACGATAAGCATCGGAATACCCTTTCGACGAAAATATCTGTCCGCAACAGGTTCCTTTGATACCTGAAGGAAGAATAACCTGAACGCCCACCTTGCGGCAAACGCTGACGAAGGTGTCCATGATATTCTTCTTACCGGGTATACCTGTTCCCATAAGCCGGGTAATACAAGCAGGGAAATACACAATCGTGTTGTCGCCTGTATTTTGCACTGGTTCTACGTTGGGCAGTGAGGGCGATGCACCCATATAAGCAGACCATCGCGGCATTGCAGGAAACAGGGATTTAAAGAAGCCGGTTACTTTAACCATCGCTTTCTTACCAAAAAGCTTATTAATTCCAGCGCCTGCTGCCACCCCGGAAGAAACAATTAATTCAATAGCGCGGAAGTTTTTGGCCACACGTAAGGCCATTTTATTCGCCGAGGGAGAATGATTTTCGCGACGCAGGCGTTTCACAAGGTCGCCGGTATTGATGTAAACGGGACAGGCGCCAGCGCATAGTCCGTCTACCGCGCAGGTATCGAGACCATCATACTGGTAGTCGTTGGTCAGTTCTTTGAGCGTTGCAATATCTCCTTTCTCTTTTAAGCGCTCTATCTCACGGCGAATAACAATTCTTCTTCGTGGAGTGGTGGTCAGATCACGGCTGGGGCAACGATGTTCGCAATATCCGCATTCGATGCAGCGGTCTACTTCTTCTTCAACAGTAGGCAAGGTTTTAAGGTGATGGATATGTCCGTTTGCATCATCATTAATAATTACTCCAGGATTCAGCAGGTAGCGTGGGTCAATGCAGTTTTTTAAACGACGCATAATTTTATATGCATCTCCTCCCCATTCTGCTTCAACAAAGGGGGCCATGTTTCTTCCCGTACCGTGTTCCGCTTTTAGCGCCCCATCGTACTTGTTGACGACCAGTTCAACAACATCGCGGATAAAGCGATCGTAGTGTTCCACTTCGCTGTCGATGTTGAACGTTTGCGTTACCACAAAGTGGATGTTGCCATCTTTGGCATGACCGAAAATAATCGCGTTGTTGTAGTGATGTTTTCGGAATAAATCCTGCAGATCAGCAATAGCTCCACCAAGTTGTTCAACGGGGAACGCAACATCTTCGAGAATTACAGTAGTTCCGCTTTTTCGCACCGCACCAACAGCAGGAAATAGTCCTTTACGCACTTTCCACAAAAATGCCTGTTCATCTGCATCAGTGGTAAAGATCGGCGCCGATAATAACGACAGAGATGGCACCTGTGCCAGAAACCTGTTCACTTTCGCATTCAACAGCTCCTCGCTGTTTTCCTGGAACTCTACCAATAATGCAGCGGCAGATTCAGGTAATGTTTTGACCGCTGCGGGCATACCTGGCATCAATTCAACTGCATGCAGCGATGCCCTGTCCATCAGCTCAACCGCTTCTGCTCCACTTTCTTTCAGTGGTACAATGGCTGCACATGCAGCATATACATCTGGAAAATATAGCAGTGACGTTGACTTAAATGTATAATCGGGAACCGTTTGCAAAACTGCCTCTGCAATAAAGGCAAGCGTACCTTCAGCGCCGATGAGTAAGTGCGCAAAGATGTCGAGTGGATGTTCGTGGTCGATAAATGAATTCAGCGAATAACCAACAGTGTTTTTGGTGGTGTATTTTTTCCTGATACGATGCTGCAATTCCGGGTTACTCAGAATTTCAGAACGGATGGATCTTAATTCGTTGAATATATTTTTACATTCTCGTTCGAAACGTGAGTAATCCTCATTGCTTTCGGTAGAGAAAGTTTTTCCATCGGGAAGAATAAAGCGGATGTGTTGGGTTGTATGATAAGCATTCAAAGCCACCCCGCAGCACATGCCGCTCGAATTGTTGGAAAGAATACCGCCGATCATCGCAGCAGTTATGCTTGATGGATCGGGACCGATCTTGCGTTGATATTTCCTGAGCCAGGCATTCACCATCGCTCCCGTAATGCCGGGTTGCACCCGGACCAAACGGCCGTTATCTGTTACAGAGATATTGTTCCAGTACTGGCTAAGGTCGACCAATATGCCATCGGTAATGGACTGGCCCGACAAACTTGTTCCCCCGGTGCGGAACACCAGCGGAATATTATTGGAATGAGAGAATAGGAACAGGCTGATGATTTCCTGTTCTGACACAGGTTTTACTACGGCTTTTGGAAGCAGGAAATAAAAGCCGGCATCGGCTCCATATGATACGCGGTCGATGTACCTGGTTTTGATACGTTCGGGCGAAAGAATCTGCGACAGCGATTTCTCAAGATCGGAAGTATTCATACAGCTTTACCGGCTCAGTTGTTCAGCCTGGTGAAGCCACCATCGATAGGATAATCGCAACCGGTGATGAACGAAGCTTCATCTGAACAAAGGTACAATGCAAGGTAGGCAATTTCTTCGGGCTTGCCCATGCGGCCAATGGGTTGCGTGGCCGACAACTTGCGGAACATTTCTTCTTCTTTGCCCGGATAATTTTTTGCAATGAATCCATCTACAAACGGTGTATGAACACGTGCAGGTGAAATACAGTTGCAGCGGATATTGTATTTGAGATAATCTTTTGCCAGCGATAGCGTCATACCCACAACGGCACCTTTGGTAGTAGAATAAGCAAAGCGGTCGGGCAACCCGATGGTTGAAGCGATAGAAGCCAGGTTAAGAATGGATCCGCCTTTTTCTTTCATAAAAGGAACTACATTCTTAGACACGAGAAAAACACCTTTCACGTTTACGGAATACAAGCGATCGAAGTCACTCTCTTCAGTTGTTTCGACGGTGCCTACATGCGCGATTCCCGCATTGTTGATCAGGATATCAATCGAACCATGTTTGGTGCCAATACTGCTAACTGCTTTCTGAACATCGGCTGCATTACTTACGTTTGTTTTTATAAAAGTTGCAGTGCCACTTTCACCAATCTCAGCAATCGTGTCGTTTACTCCTTTTTCATCGAGATCGAAGATGTAAACGTTTGCACCTTGTTTGGCAAATAAAACCGACATGGCTCGGCCGATTCCGCTTCCTCCACCCGTAATGATGGCCGTTTTATTATTTAGATTAAACATATTCTTCGTTCTTTTTACTAGTCTATGGCGATCTTCTCACCTTTCACCTTTCACCTTTCACCTTTCAC
>JAFAGE010000017.1 GCA_023423015.1 Bacteroidota bacterium | reverse complement strand
GAGTTGGGACCACTTCGTGGACTGCCAAATCCATTAACAACATAAAAGTTGAACGCGTCCAATTGCATAAAAGCGCCGTTCCTGTGCCAGTCGTCGCCGATGAACCATTCGGTAACGGGTGCCTGCGGACTAACAGCAACCACTGCCGGATGATTGCTCAACGAGGCTTGCGATGCATAAAAGCCAGGATAGGAAACGCCGAATACACCAACTTTGCCGTTGTTGTTTTCAAGATTTTTCACGAGCCAGTCGACAGTGTCGTAAGTATCGCTGGCTTCATCGATATCCTTTGAAAATTGTTTTTTGGTATTGAAGGGACGAATGTCTTCATATTCCCCTTCACTCAGGTATTTGCCTCGCACGTCCTGCATCACGAAGATGTAGTTATTGCGAAAGTACTTGCGGTATTGCGATCCCCAGAACCTCCGGAACTTGCCTTCTCCATATGGTCCACTCGAATACGGTGTGCGGATCATGAGGATGGGATGTTTTTCTGAATTGTCTTTAGGCATGTAAACAACCGTGTACAGCTTAACACCGTCGCGCATGGTGATGGCGTGTTCCTGCTTGGTGTAATTCTCCACGATCCATGCAGAATCGTTGTTCTGAGAAGCAGCCAGTAATGGCAGAATAATGGCGAGTAGGGTAGAAAGGGCTTTCATATAATGAATGTAAAAAAATTGCCGCTCTTCGCCTTCGGCGGAGTGAAAAGTGAGCGGTGAAAGGTGAAAGGATATTATAGCCGCCCTCCGCCCTAAACATCTTCCCTTTGCCCTCTGCCCCCACAAGCGTATCTTTGCCCTCCTTCATTAAAATCAGCATGAAATTTTACAATCTTATCATCAAATACAGGCTGCAGTTGGGTATATTCCTGATCCTCGTGGGTGTTGCAGCCAACATCTGGGCTGGTTTCTGGCCCGCGTTCCCGGCTTACCTCATCGGACTGATCCTTATTGCCGGACATTTCTTTATCGGCCCACTCCGCCTCATCCAGGAGCATATGGAAAATGGCGATATGGAGGGTGCTGAGCGCGTTATCAACTCGGTTAAATACCCGAACCTTCTTTATAAACCGATCCGCTCGGCGTATTACACCGTGAATGGCCAGATGGCAATGATGAAGCAGGATTTTGAAGGTGCCGAAAAAAACATGAAAAAGGGTATCGACCTCGGATCTCCTATCAAAGAAGTGGAAGGCGCAAACCTCCTTCAAATAGGAATGATCAATATGCAAAAGGGCGACTTTCGCCAGGGGGAAAGTTATATCCGCCAGGCTATCCGCAAAGGTTTACCCGATAAGGAAAATGAAGCAGCAGCATACCTGCAGATGTGTAATATCATGATGAACAAGCGCGAGTTCCGCGCAGCGAAAGAATTCTTCAAGAAAACTAAAGCCCTGAAACCAACGAACCCCCAGATCGTTCAGCAGGTGAAGGAAATAGAAAAATATATTTCGAGAATCCCCGGGTGATTTTTGTGAGACAGCAGACGGCAGACGTGAGATGGCAGATGTGAGAATGTTATTCCGCTCTCCGTTCTCCGTCCTGTAGCCGCCTTCCGCCCTCCGCCCTCGTTCTCCATTCTCCGCTCTCCGTTCTATTTTCGCCCTCCATCCTCCGCCCTTATTCCGCTCTCCGCTCTCCGCTCTCCGTTCTAAGCTTCGCCCTCCGCCCTCCATCCTCCGCCCTAAACTTCCCTTTCTTTCACTTCAGCAATCACATACTCCATCACCTTCAGCACTACCCCAGTTTTCGTGCGGAGTAGTTCAGGTTCTGCATTGGTTTTCCCTCCAACTTCGATTTCGCGGATAGTTTGTTTTAACGACGCGATATTCATCGAATCAATTGTGCTCTTCAGCTTGTGTGCGTGTTTGCTTAAAGCAAGCCACTCACCCGCTTCGGCAGATGTTTGCAGATCTTTCAATGTTACCGGCACGGTGTCTAAAAATAACCGGAGCATACGCTCCACGAATGATTTGTCGCCGCCGGATAATGCTTCCACCATCGACGTATCGTACAACTTCGGCCGCGATTCTTTGACGTGTTGTTTTTCTTCTATGGCATTCGCAATTTGAGTAGACACAACTCTTTCTTTTCTTATGTTCTTTGATACTGTTTCGTATAGTGCCGGTTCCTGGAATGGTTTACCGAGCCAATCGTTCATTCCTATCCTGATGTAAGTGTCGCATTCCGATTTCATGGAGTTTGCAGTGAGCGCCACAATCGGTATGGTGGCCTTCACCTGGTCACTCATTTCCCTGATTTTCCGGGTCGCTTCTATGCCATCCATCACCGGCATCTGGATATCCATCAACACCAGGTCGAAATCAGTATCGTTGATTCTTTGTAATGCAATGCTGCCATTTTCAACCACCTCAACCACGCAGCCCCACGATTCCATGATATGGCGCGCGAGATATTGGTTGAGTTCAACATCTTCCACAACCAATATTCGTTTATCCTTCAGGCCGCTATATGACGTTTTGGTCATGTTACTTGTTTACGATTTCACCAGCCTGGATCATCCTGTAGATGGTACTCTTTCCTACATCAAGCTTCTTCGCCACCAGCAACACGTCGCGATCGTATTTATCGAGATAATGTTGGATGATGTCGATCTCGTATTGCTTCAACGTCTTTTCCTGGCTCAGCATGCCATTCAATGAACTGGTGCTGTTCAGTGAAAGATGATGCGACTGCACTACTTCCTCGTCAGACATTACCACTGCCAATTCAATCACTGAACGCAGTTCCCGCACGTTGCCCGGGAATGGATATGCAAGCAATTTTTGCTGGGCATCTTCCGATAGGGATTTTTTGGGCACATTGTTCTCTTTGCAGAACAGGTCCATGAAGTGTTTGGCAAGAATGATGATGTCGTTTCCGCGCTCTCTTAAAGGAGGAAGATTGATTGGTAAGCCTATTAAGCGATAGTATAAATCTTCGCGGAATGTTTTGTTTTGTACTTCCTGCAGAAGATTTCTGTGAGTGGCCACTATAATCCGGCAATTGATTTTCGTTACTTCATTTCCACCAACACGAACTACTTCTCTTTCCTGCAACACGCGAAGCAGTTTCGCCTGGAGGTTGATGTCGAGTTCTCCTATTTCATCGAGGAAGAGTGTTCCATTGTTTGCTTCTTCAAATTTTCCGATCCGGCGGGTTACGGCTCCCGTAAACGCACCTTTCTCATGACCGAAAAGTTCACTTTCTATCAGCTCCTTAGGTATCGCTGCAACGTTTACTGCAACAAAAGGTTTTTTGCTACGATCCGAATTGTAATGAATGGCTTTTGCAACAACTTCTTTACCCGACCCGGTTTCGCCGGTAATAGATACAGTGATGTTTGTCTTGGAAGCTTTTTCTATCAGTGAGCAAACTTTGTTGATCTGGTCACTTTTGCCAATGATGAATTTGGAAAAATCATGTTTTTTCACCACCTGCTCTTTCAGTTCCTCCACTTCGTGTCGCAAACCCTGGATTTCCTTTAAATGCAGCAATGCATTCCACAAGCGGTCTTTCGTATCATCGTCTTTTACGATGTAGTCGAAGGCACCGTTTTTAAGAAGGCTGATGGCTGTGGCAACGTCTTCCTGGCCCGAGATCACCAGCACCTGGATCGACGGGTATGACTCTTTGATTTTTTTGAGCACCTCGTCTCCCGCCATATCGGGCAGCGAATAATCGAGGGTAACTACATCGGGATTCTCATGAAGGCTGTTGAAAAAGTCGGCGGACTTCTCAAATCGTCTCACGTCGTAATCGGGGTTAAGCGACAAATAATGCTGTAACATCGACCCATACCAGGTGTCGTCTTCGAGAATAAAGATCTTGAGCGCGTTAGTAGAGTTTTTCATGGGGTTGATTGTACTTACCCAATAACGCAGAAACCTATAAATTATTCCCAAAATGACGCGTAATTCCCATAAAATGAGATTAAAATGTGGATTTAACCTCAATTTCAACTTAGTGTACTACACTTACCTTTGAGCACAGATATGTCCAGGGAAAAGCTAAACAGACATTTTACGCAGGAATACGCCAAACTGAATGAAAATCAGCGAATGGCAGTTGACCGGATAGAGGGCCCAGTTATGGTGATCGCCGGTCCGGGAACAGGGAAAACCCAGATTCTGGCCGCCAGGATAGGTAAAATACTGCTCGACACCGACGCCCTGCCCCAGAATATCCTCTGTCTTACTTATACCGATGCCGGCGCCCTGGCTATGCGGCGCAGGCTGTTGCAGTTTATAGGCTCCGACGCCTACAAGGTGAACATCTACACCTTTCACGCATTCTGTAACGATGTTATCCAGGATAACCTTTCGCTGTTCGAAAAAAATGAACTCGAACCGATTTCTGAACTGGAAAAAATTGAGCTTCTCAGGAAACTGATTGATGGTTTTCCCAAAAACCATCCGCTGAAAAGGTACCGTGGCGATGTTTATTACGAAATTGGCAACCTCTCACGCCTGTTTTCCACAATGAAACAGGAAGGTTGGAAAACCGAACAAATCATCAAAAGCATTGATGATTACATCGCAGACCTTCCAAACCGCGATGGCTTTATTGCAAAACGTACCACAAAAGAGTTCAGGAAAGGCGAAGTGCGGACCGACAAGATTGCTGAAGCGAAAGAAAAGATGGCAAAACTTTCAGCCGCTGTTAGCGAGTTCGACCACTTCCAGGCCATGATGCGTGAGAAAAACCGGTACGATTTCGACGACATGATCAACTGGGTGATCAGGGCCTTCGAAGAAAATAAAAATCTGCTTCTTAATTACCAGGAACGATTTCACTACATACTCGTAGATGAATACCAGGACACCAGCGGAACACAGAATCAACTGGTGAGATTGCTGATAAATTACTGGGAACGTCCTAACATTTTTGTTGTTGGCGACGACGATCAAAGCATTTACCGTTTCCAGGGCGCCAACGTCGAAAACATGGAAAGGTTTTGCAGCGACTACCGGGAAGATTTGTTTAAGGTTGTGCTCACCAACAATTATCGTTCAACACAACCAATTCTTGACGTATCAAAAACACTGATCTCACGAAATCGTGAACGTTTGATCCTGAAAATGGATGGACTCACGAAAGAGTTGATATCAAGTCACCCGGAAATAAGCCTGTTGCGTCACGAACCTACACTCGTAGAGTACGATACACCGCGACATGAAATGATTGGTATTGCCATACAGGTGCAACAGCTGATTGAGGAAGGAGTGGAGCCAGGTAAAATAGCGGTGATCTATCGGGAGAACAGGTATGGTGATGAACTGCGTAAGATATTTCGCCTTAAAAATATCTCTGCGTACAGCAAACGGAATCTGAATTTGCTGGAGATTCCGCTGGCGCAAAAAATTATACAGATACTTTCGTACATCGCTGCTGAATACGACGCTCCATACAGCGGCGACCAGATGTTGTTTGAAATTCTGCATTTCGACTTCTTTGATATACCACCAGTGGAAGTGGCGAAACTTTCGCTGGATGTTGCCGATAAACAATTTACCGCCGGCAAAACATCGATCCGGAGGCTGCTGCACGAGAAATCCCACCAGCAGCCGAAGGATCTTTTCGACATGGGTATTCACCCTTCGTTGAAACAGGCATCCGCTGCACTTGAATCGTTGATTGCTGATACATCAAACGTTACGCTGCAACATCTTCTCGAGAACGTAATCCGGAAGGCTGGTGTAATGAAGACAATCATGAAAAGCGAAGAACGAATCTGGTTGATGCAGGTATTAACGCGATTGTTCGATTTTGTAAAAGAAGAAACAAGGAGAAACCCGGATTGCGATGTAGAACAACTCGTCAACAACATCAACCTGATGAAGTCGAACCAGGTACCCGTGCCTATTGTTGAAGTTGGCGGAAACGAAAAAGGCGTAAACCTGCTTACTGCACACGGATCAAAAGGTCTTGAATTCGAATACGTGTTTCTCGCGGGTTCAAACGCAAGCCTGTGGGAGAAAAAAAGAAAACCCGGAGGCGGTTTCAAGATGCCAGACACAATATTTTCTTCAAAGCCAATTGCTGACGATGAGGAAGAACTCAGGCGTTTATTCTATGTTGCTATCACTCGTGCCCAGAAGAAATTATACATCAGTCACGCAGCTTCCACCAACGATGGAAAGGGATTGGAGCCCAGCCGCTTTATTGCGGAAATCCTGGACATTCACGACTTACCTGCAATAAAGGCTGTTATTTCTGAAGAACAGTATTTCGAATTCCAGGCATTGCAGTTTGTGGAAGAAGCCAAACCTGAAATTGAAAAACTGGAGAAGGATTTCATAACGAGAATCCTGGAAAAGTTTGTGATGAACGTGACAGCGTTGAACAACTATCTCCATTGCCCCCTGGAATTTTATTTTAAAAATCTTATCCGCATTCCTTCTCCAAAGAATGAAGCTACCGAATTCGGATCGGCGGTGCACTTTGCTGTTCAGCGCCTGTTCGAGAAAATGAAGGAAGATCCAAAAGATGAGTTTCCGCCGAAGGAAGACCTGGTAACCGATTTCAAGCTGTACATGCACAGGCACCGCGAAAGTTTTACTAAAGAGGCTTTTGAGCGCAGGCTGGAATATGGAGCCGAAATTTTGACAAACTATTACGACGAGTATATCGGAACATGGAATAAAATTGTGGCAGTTGAAAGGAACATCAAGAATGTGGTAGTAAACGGAGTTCCGCTGAAAGGCAAGCTGGATAAACTTGAATTCATCAATCGCGAAGTAAATGTGGTGGATTATAAGACCGGCGATCCTGAAAACGCAATGGTTAAGTTGTTGCCGCCAAATGAGAAAAACCCTTTGGGTGGCGACTACTGGCGCCAGGCAGTTTTCTACAAAATACTTGTTGACAATGGACACAAGGAATGGCGCGTGATTAGTTCCGAATTCGATTTTATTGAACCGGATAAAAAGAAAAAATACCATAAAAAAAAGCTGGTAATTACACCTGAAGACATCACCACTGTTACGCAACAGCTTACAGATACATGGAACCGCATACAGGCGCATGATTTTTACACGGGTTGCGGAAGTCCAACCTGCTATTATTGCAATTTTGTGAAGACAAACGAGCTATATACTAATCTCCACGAAGCAGATGAGGAAGAAGAAGTTCAAATAAATTCATGATGGAAGGAAAAGAAAGGTTTGCGGTCACAAAGATTCTGGGTATTATTTCCCTCTTGTTCATTGGCGTTTCAGTGATAAGCAGCGGGGTGGGATGCGCGGGGATGACTCCTCCCACGGGAGGCCCCAGGGATTCTTTGCCACCGGTGATTATGAACGTTACTCCAAAAGATTCAACGCTGAACTTCACTGGCAAAAAGATAGAGATACAATTTGATGAGTTTGTACAGGTGAGTGAGGTGCAGAAAAATATGTTGGTATCACCAACACCGAAAATTCCACCGACTGTAGAGGCAAGACTGAGAACGGTGAGCGTAACGCTTCGCGACACGCTGGATGAAAATACTACCTATGTTCTGGATTTTGGTAACGCCATTCGCGACTACAATGAATCCAATGCACTGAAAAATTACCGGTATATTTTTTCCACCGGAAGGTACCTCGACTCACTTGAACTCGGCGGCAAGGTTACCATTGCTGAAACCGGCAGAACGGACAGTACGCTGATCGTGATGCTTCATACGAGTTTCGCTGATTCGGCTGTGATCAAGGAGCGGCCGCGCTATGTGGCACGGGTCGACAGCACAGGAAGATTTCTCTTTCAAAACCTTGCACCCGGCAGGTATGCTATTTATGCGATGAAAGACGAGGCAAATACACGACGCTACATGTCGCGCGAACAACTATTTGCATTCAGTGATTCAGCAATTGAATCACAATCGCAGCGTAAAGACATTTCGCTCTTTGCATTTCTTGCAGAAGATACTTCACAACGTTCGGGGTCAGGTTCCGGACCATCATCACCGACGCCGCGCAGACGTAGACCTGTGTCGGATGAACCAGAAAATTTAACGGTGCAGGCTGAAGTTGCCGATGGCCAGGACCTTCTCTCGCCATTGGTATTTACGTTCAGCGATTCGCTGACTTCCTTCGACTCAACAAAAGTTTTGTTTGCCGATACAACCTTAAAGCCCATCACCGGATATCACTTCATCAGGGATACGACAGGCAAAAAAGTAAGCCTTGTGTACCCATGGCAGGAAAATACATTCTACACGGTTGTTCTGGATACTGCAGTAGCAACCGACTCGCTGGGCAGACACCTGGCTGAACCAGACACCCTTACTTTTCAAACGAGAAAGAGGTCGCAATATGGGTTGGTTCGGCTGAGGTTCATGAACCTTCCGCTTGAACGCAAGCCATTGCTATTGCTTGTGCAGGGAGATGCGGTGAAACATACACATGTTTTTACCAATAATCAGTTCTTTGCCCCTTTGTTTAATCCGGGTGAATATGAGATGCGGCTGGTGTTTGATGAGAATGGAAATGGCAAATGGGATACGGGTAATTTCTTCGGCGAAAAACGTCAGCCGGAGAAAGTTCAGTTGATTCAGCGTAAACTTTCCGTGAAGCCAAACTGGGATTCTGAAATAGACATTCAACTATAGGCTTCGTATCTTTGGCGGATGCAATTTTCATCTTCTCTCCTGGAAAATGCGGTGAACGAATTTGCCCGGCTGCCGGGTATAGGTAAGAAGACGGCGCTGCGCCTGGTACTTCACCTGGTGAAGCAGGATGCATCAATGGTTCAGACTTTCGGTGAAACCGTATTAAAGATGCGCCAGGAGATCAAGTTCTGCCAGCGTTGCTGTAATATTTCCGATGGAGATATCTGTTCAATCTGTGCGAATTCGATGCGCAAACAGGAGATGATCTGCGTGGTAGAAAATATCCGCGATGTGATTGCCATCGAAAGTACACAGCAGTACAATGGAACTTACCATGTGCTTGGCGGGGTAATTTCGCCGCTCGATGGAATAGGTCCGGATCAGTTGAATATAGAATTGTTAATCAACAGGGTTCAGAAGGAAAACATCCAGGAACTGATCTTTGCATTAAACCCTACTATCCAGGGAGATACCACCATTTACTATATTCAGAAGAAACTTCAGCCGTTAACAATTAAGGTGACTACCATAGCGCGAGGAATCGCATTTGGCGGCGAACTCGAATATGCCGACGAAATGACTTTGGCCCGCAGCCTCCAGAACCGTGTTCCAGTCGACCGCTTCGTAGCGAGCTAGTTTGGCCGCATCGTTCTCCTCTCACCGCTCACCTTTCAC
>JAFAGE010000015.1 GCA_023423015.1 Bacteroidota bacterium | reverse complement strand
ATCACCACCAGCGTAACCGACCCTGCAGGCAACTCTGGTCCGGCTGGTGTAAGCTACCTGATTGTCGTGGATACAAACAGGCCGACAGTGACTCTTGAAAGCATGACGGCTACCGCATCATTTGCATTCCCGGTCAGGATAATATTCAGTGAAGCTGTAACAGGATTTGACATCACTGATATCAAAGTGGATAATGGGAAACTTTCCAACTTCACAGCTATCAGTGCAACTGAATACACTGTGGTAGTAAACCCGGGCTACGACGACAAGGATGTTTCCGTGTATGTAATGCAGAATGCCGCCTTTGACGCATCGAATAATGGCAACAGGATTTCGAGCAAGCTTAGCTGGAGAACGAAGTCGAAAGGTCTGGTTCAGGATGTATATCCAAATCCTGCAAGCAATTCTTTGAGCGTAGCATTCAGTGGAGTTGTTCCAAAGTCAGGCCGTGTAATGCTGGTTAAGATGTCGGGACAACGTGTATACGATGAACACACAACCTTCCAGAACAAAACACTTACCATTGACGTGAGCAAGTTCCCGTCGGGCCACTATGTGCTGATTGTAAAAACCAATGAGCACGTTTACCACACCAATGTGATGATCGCACGCTGATATTCATCCAGGTCCCCGCTAAACGCGGGGACCTCTTTTTAAACCATCTCTTTAAGAATTTATCAATGAAAAGCCGAAATCGAATACTGTCAATACTTGCCTTTTGTGCTGCCGTTCCTTTTGCGCTCAGCGCGCAGGAAAGGAAGCCGATTAATGTGGTCACCAGCGCCGTTCCTTTTTTACGAATCAATGCCGATGCACGCTCGGGCGGTATGGGTGAAACGGGTATCGCAACTGAACCCGATGCAAATTCCTCCTTTAAGAATCTCGCGAAAACTCCGTTTAATACGGGCAATTCAGGTATCGGCCTGACCTATTCACCATGGTTGAAAAAACTTGGAGTGGATCAGATGTATCTCGCTACGCTATCTGCCTTTACAAAACTCGACGATAACCAGGCAATCTCAGGATCACTGCGCTATTTCAGATTGGGGGATATCGAGTTTACCGACAATATGGGCAACAAGTTTGGCTCATATCAACCGAAAGAGTTTTCTGTTGATGCCGGTTACTCAAGGAAACTTTCTCAGCAGATGAGTATTGCAATAGCATTGCGGTACATTAATTCGAACCTGGCTGGCGGTGCTTCCATGCAGGGTGTCACTTATAAAGCAGGCAGCGCTGTTGCAGGAGACATCAGCCTGTTTTATAAAGGCACCGATGAAACAGGCGCTGGCTGGAACTTCGGGGCAGCTATCACAAACCTCGGCAGCAAAATCGGGTACACCACCGATGCAACACAAAAGGATTTTATTCCCGCAAATATTGGCATAGGCGCTACTTACACAAAAGTATTTGACGAAGACAACAAAATTACATTTGCCCTCGACATCGATAAGCTGATGGTGCCTACTCCACCTGCAATGGGTGATTCAATGGGTCTCGTTAACTACCGCAGTAAGCCAGTAGTGGAGAGCTGGTTGAGTTCTTTTGGTGATGCTCCAGGTGGATTCAGCGAAGAAATGAGAGAATTCCAATTCGGAGGAGGACTTGAATATTCTTACCAGGATCAATTTTCAGCCCGTGCAGGATACTTTCACGAAGACAAAACAAAAGGATCAAGACAATACTTCACACTCGGTGTGGGTTTGAATTACGAAATGTTGGGAGTTAATTTCGCTTACATTGTACCGACAGGTACCGGTGTGAACCAGAACCCGCTTTCGAACACGATGCGTTTTTCGTTAGTAGTAGGTCTCTGAACCCGGGGGTAATATTATATAGCGGCAGAAGCAGAGTTTCGCCGATTGTGCAGAGCTATTTCCTGACAAAAATCATAACACATCGATAAGCAAGTCAGAAGATGACTGCAGGTGTATGAACTAGCTTCGCATAAAACGGGAATGAATAACCATGTGCTTAAAATTGGATTTTGGGCAGGCATGGCAGCTTTTGCCGCAACTTTATTATTTCTGATATTCCAGGTGCTCCAACTCTATGGAGTACTGACCTACCCTTCCGACGAAATTCTTATTTACGGATCTTCTCTCTGCATTGTAATTACATTTATTCTCGAAATACTGGCTTTATACTACGCCGTTCCTGCCAGCAAAAGGTTTTGGGCGCATGCGGCAATTGTTTTCACTATCCTTTACGCTGTTTTTGTAACTGCTAATTATGTTGTGCAGTTAGCCACAGTAATTCCTTCCACTCTTAAAGGAAACCTCGGCGAAGTACGTATACTTCAGCAAACGCCTCATTCCATGTTCTGGGATTTTGATGCGTTGGGTTACATATTTATGGGCATCGCCAGCCTGTTTACCATCCCGATATTTGAAAAAACGGGTTTTCAGAAATGGGTTCGATATTTCATGATTGCGAATGCTGCCGTTACTCCGTTGATCACAATCGTATACTTCTATCCTACTTATTCCTATGATTTATTGATGCTTGGTGCTCCATGGGGAATTACTGCACCGGGAAGCATGCTGATGCTGTCATTGTGGTTCAAGAAAAGATTATACTCCCGTGCAACTTAAGTTTCGATAGCAACCGCATGGCAGATGATTATTATAAACTTAGTTATACTTCATCTGTTGGCAACAAATAAGGGAAAGCTCGTGGTTTTTAACAAAGGCTGGCCGTACGGTGACGAAGAAGCCAGGAAGGTAATGTTAGCCCTGTGTGATGTTATTTATCAGCAGCTGCCTTATCCGGGCGAAAGTTGCTAATCCCAAGACTGATGCCCAGATAAAAACCACGGGGAGCCATTTTAACTTTGGGAAGATTATTGTCTGCCACTTTTTTCCAGTTTTGAGATCCTGCAGAATACCTGTAGCCGGCACGGATACCAAAAAGGAAAGCTCCCACTGCACGCCCGTTCGAAAATGTATAAACAGCCTTGTCTGCATTAATTCCAAACTCTGCGGAAGGCGTCAGCAAATACATGGTGTTGATGTCGTTTTTTATATTGTCCGGTTGATTGTAAGTCGTGATACCGAGCAGGCCTGCTCCCGCGCCAAAACCTGGGTACACAAAGAAGCCAGGTGTTTCATATACAATATAGCCGATCCTTAATGTTGAAAGCACAACGAAGGGCTCAGCGTAATAAACACCTTCCGACCTCACGCCGTGTGCGGCAACAAAACCATCCCAGCCAAAAATGTTTTTGCCCGACCTGTAATATGCTTCCGCTCCAATGCCGTAGTAGCTTTTGTTGAAAGATGTAATCGGATAACACATTTCTGCCATTTTCTGGCTTTCCACATTCACTTGTGTATATACCGCCCTGAAATAAGCTGCAACTCCACGAGTCTGGGCAGATACTGAACAAGGCAGCATCGTTACAAGCAGGAAACCGATCAGAGTTTTCACACAAACAATTTTGATTACAAGCTACTAATTGAGTTACATGAAAAGAATGATTGAAGTCAGCCTCAATCATGATAAGATGTGTCTTGCAGTTTACCTGCAGAAAACAAGTTTGCAATGAACGTGTTGAATACCCGGCCGCGGTCTATATTGAAGAAATAACGCTAACTCCGACGTCCTCCTCTGCTATCGACATATTTTCAACTCCACTGATCAGTGCGTCGGGATTAAAGGAGATTGAATCAATGCCGCTCTCCACAAGAAAGTGCGTAAACTCCGGCAAGTCACTGGCTGCCTGGCCACATAATCCAACTTTTGCACCGGCTTCCTTTGCCTTTTTGATGAGGTTTGAAATTAATTGTTTCACAGCATCGTTGTTTTCCGTGAACAGCTCTGCTACCAGTGAAGAATCTCTATCTATTCCCATTGTCAATTGCGTCAGGTCGTTTGATCCGATTGAGAAGCCATCAAATATTTCGGCAAATTCTTCTGCCTGTAGTATGTTCGTTGGAATTTCTGCCATTACGTAAACTTCAAGGCCCGGATCTTCATCCCTGTCGAGCCCAAACTCCTTCATTACGTTCAACACCTTGCGGCCCTCCTCCGGAGTACGGCAGAAAGGAATCATTACTTTTATATTATCAAGTCCCATTTCATACCTAACTTTTTTTACTGCTTCACATTCAAGCCGGAATCCGTCTTTATACAGGGGACTGTAATACCTCGATGCGCCCCTGAACCCAAGCATGGGGTTTTCTTCTTTAGGCTCGAATTGTTCTCCACCAACCAGATTGGCATATTCGTTTGTTTTGAAATCGCTCATCCGAAGAATCACCTGTCTCGGATAGAACGCGGCCGCTGTAGTTGCAATACCTTCTGCAAGCCGGTTGATGAAATAATCCGGTTTGCTGGCGTATTCCTTTGTTATTTTTTCAATCCGGTTCGCCACATTTTTATCCTTCAGTTCCGGGAATCTCGCTAATGCCATGGGATGAACACCAATTTCATGCATAATCATAAATTCCATCCTGAGGAGTCCAATTCCCTGGCTAGGATAGAACGACAGCTTGAAAGCCATATCGGGATCAGCAGTTATCAACAATGGTAATACAACCCGTGGCAACCTGATGCTACCCGTATCCAGCTCAAATTCTTCAAATTCCGCCTCCCCCTCATAAACATGACCAATATTGCCTTCGGCACAGCTAACTGTTATACGGCTACCATCTTTGATAGTTGATGTTCCGTTTCCAGTACCCACAACAGCGGGCACTCCTAATTCGCGGGCAACTATAGAAGCATGACTTGTTCTACCACCCTTGTTGGTAATTATGCCTGCCGCTTTTTTCAATATCGGATCCCAGTCGGGTGTGGTGCCATCTGTTACTACGATGTCGCCCTTCATTAATCTGCCACTTTCAGAAATATTGCCCAGCAAGCGCGCCGTACCAATAACAACTTTTGATCCGACAGCCTGTCCCGATGCCAGTTGTTTGCCATGTTTGGTAATACGGAACTCTTTGAATATTTGCGGATTTGCGTTGGAGTGAACAGTTTCAGGGCGGGCCTGAAGGATGAACAATTCACCGTTTAGGCCGTCTTTTGCCCATTCAATGTCCATCGGCTTGTTGTAATGCTGTTCTATAACACAGGCCCACCGCGCCAGCTTATGTATTTCCGCAGATGATAATACAAACCGCGCCCGGAGATCCGTTGGAGTATTTACAGTCCTTATAGGATGGTTGGCGTTTTGCGCCGCATAAATCATTGTAGTTTCTTTTGTGCCCAATTTTCTTTTGATGATAGCCATCTTATTCTTCTCGAGCGATGGTTTGAACACATAGAATTCATCAGGAGTAACCAGCCCTTGAACGATGTTTTCACCCAAACCCCACACTCCGCTCAGGTGAACAACGTTTCTGAAACCACTTTCAGGGTCAAGTGTGAAGCCAATGCCTGAGCAACCCAGGTCGGCGCGCACCATCTTCTGTATGGCCACTGAAAGAGCCACTTTGCTGTGTTCAAATCCCATGTCTTCGCGGTATTTAATTGCGCGATCGGTATACAGGGAGGCCATACACATCTGAACAGATTTAAGCAGATTTTCTTCACTATCGATATTCAGATAGGATTCGTGCTGGCCGGCAAAGCTTGCGCCCGGCAGGTCTTCTGCAGTGGCACTGCTCCTTACTGCCACTTTGAAGTCCGCCTCCCCTGCGCGTAATAAGTTGTATTGCTTCAGAATATCGGCAGAAAGTTCATTGGGCATTTTTCCCGACAGCATCAGTTTTCTTGCTTCTGCACCGATTTGTGCGAGGTTATCGTAGTTTTTTCGGTCCAATTTAGCCAGTATGTTATCCAATTTGTCGGCAAAGCCATTGCTTTTGATAAAAAGCCAGAAAGCCGCAGATGTAGTTGTAAAACCGCCAGGAATCCGGATACCCCGCGATGACAGTTGTGAAAACATTTCACCCAACGAAGCACTCTTTCCTCCTACGGTAGCGGTGTCGTTGATGGTAACTTCTGAGAAACTCTTTGTTAAGGATGGTGTCATGGTTGGGAGATGTGTTATGTGAGACGTGAAAAGACGTGAGAAACGCGATCAGCGAACAGACAGACCCGCCAGGAATGACAGGTCATTGTTAGTCCAAACCGGGACGTCACTTTACCTTTATAGACCTGGCAAGCGACTGCTTCTTAGAATCTTCTTTTTTAGGGAGGGATATGCTTAAAATCCCGTTGACATAACTTGCGTCAATCTTTTCCTGGTTCACTTCTGAAGGCAGCGTAAAACTTCTGCTGAAGGAAGAATAACTATATTCCTTCCTGGTGAAGCGTGTATCCTTTTCCTCTTTGCTCTCTTCTTTTTCGCTGCTGACGGTCAGCATGGATCCCTCAATATCTATATGAAAATCTTCTTTCTTCATTCCGGGTGCCGCAAGCGTCAGCTTATATTCGGAAGAAGACTCAGATACGTTAACCGAGGGTACTTTGTTAGTTTGAAACATGGAAGTTCCATTTCCGATCCATTCCGACCATGGCTTAAAGAAATCATCATAAAAAGATGGGAACAAATCGGTTTGTCTGCTTAAAGATCTGGTTGACATGATAGCCTCCTTTTTAATTTATGTTGATGAAATGATTAGCGATGTGCAATAAATATGGGAACTGTAAGATCACTGATCAACTCGGATACAAAACTCTTCTTCACCAGGCGCGACCAGAAAGATCTGCCGAACGATCCGGAAACAAATATGGATGCCTTCTTCTCCTCTACCCAGGTAGACAAATATTTTCCCGGGTCGAATGTGAGACGCACAAGGCTGAAATTGGGAAAGTGACACCTGGTCAGTTCATTGACACATTCCATAACCTTTTTCGACACCTCATCTTCATCCTCGGTTGTTACAATCAGTGTTCTGTTTTGTGAGAACTGACCGAATAAATACGAAAACTGTTTCAGTGCAAACAACGATGACTCACTGCCGTCAACTGCAATAATGTTCAACTTCGGCGGTTCAAACTTCTCCGGAACAATAACCACAGGGCATTCTGCAGAATGCAGAGCTTCCTTCATGTATTCACCTCGATTTTCTTTACTAAATCCCCGATAGAATGTTTCGCCACCTAAAATCAATACATCGGCAAACCGGGTTTCACGTTTTAGTTCGGGCAAAGCAAAGTCCAGGTAGTCTTTGTGAACTTTATACTGAATCTCGTTCTGGCGGCAGTAGTCCTGGAATTTCCCGATATTTTCCTGCACCAGTTCTGCACTGGAATCCTCAATCAATGGAATATTAAACGCTCCGCCTGAAGAGTCGGCATAACTCCATAAATTGGCATATGTGAGCTGGGGAAGAAAAATTCCGGTAAGCAGTATAGGCGAATGATTATTCATGCGCCTCGCAAATTCCATAGCTCCATTAGAAAAATGGTTTCCGTCGAATGCCAGAATTACCTTTTTCATTTTTATTGTTTTGAGCAAGTTAAGTTCCGGGAAGAGGCTTGTTGTATGATAATGAGCAAGTGAAATGCTGATTGTTGTCATTCTCCTTCCCCTATGAATGCTGAATTTTGCCCTGGTAACCTTCAACGGATAACCTGGCCGCCTGTTCAACAAAAACCGAAATGCACAAAATAACCACTCTTCACTACCTTGTATTCACCATTATCTTATCGGTTACATTCAGCTTTGTGCAGGTCAGAGCGACTCTTCTTTCAGGCTTGCGAATACCAGAAAATACAAGAAAACAGCGCTTGCGATTATCAAATACCTTGGTATTCCACACCGGAACAGTTATCGTCGCGATGGACCACTAAGATTTGCTTTTGATAAACCGGCAGACTTTGTAGAAAATGCGCCGGCGTATGGCATGTTCTACTGCGGAAGTTATGCATACCAGCCACCTGATACCGCAAACGTCATTTATCCCGCGCCGGTTGTTTACATCAGCAGGAACATATTCAGCGATCTGCAACTGAAGAATGACACTTCCGACAAACATCTTATCGCTGTAGGATGTGTACTCCATGAATTGACGCATTACTACCAGTTCATCAACTTCAATTATATATCCTACCGTTCATCGGGTGACTACCACGCGTACTTCTGCCAGCAATATGAACTGGATGCGTTCGCTGTAGAGGCATTTTACTATCTGTCGAGGAAGAAGCCCCCTGAATTCCGAAAGTTGCTGAAAGAATGCACAGGCGATAACGTTCGCCTGAAAAGAGAACTTATCAGGCTCCATTCACTGTATATAAAACGGCCGGTACTAAACGCATTTCTCGAGCTCGAATGCCCTTAAAGATATTTTTTGCTGTACGTGGGCGGCAACTTTTTCGGTTTTGATTTCATTGTGCCTGATCTTCCCACCCAGGTAACCTGTCCATCCAGTCATGATAAAACAAAGTACAGCAGCTACCAGAATCAGTACTTCAGTAATTTTTCGAATGGGTTCACTAAAATAGCCGCTAAATAATCCTGCAACAGATAAAATTCCGAGTGAAACAATAGCAAATATTGCGCGTTCGCCCCACTCTTCATGAGCTTCCACATCGTCCGGGGCAACGCCGGCAATATTCTCAACAAGCTCCTCGGCCGCCTCGCCTGTTGAAAATGCCACAACTCCGCCAACTGCAGCAATGATTAGTATAATGTAAGCAGCGTTCTTTACCAGTTTGCTGCCCGTCATGAAACCATATACCAAAACAATAGCCCCAAGCATTGAACCGAAAATGGGCAAATGGGTAATGATCAGGTGAAGATGAGTATCGTTCATGTTATAAATTTTGGAGCCGGGATAGAGGGCAAATCGACAATTATTTTCGCAAATGCCCTTTTAAACAATACCAGCGAGGGTTGCATCCGATCTTCTCAACCTTACTACATCGTACATATAAAGTGCTCCCATCAGGATGGCAAAGATGCTGATGAGAAAACCGACTTCTCTTATTCGTCCCGAAGGATACATGATAAATACCAGGCCAAACGACATAGAAATAATACCGGCAATCAGGATATTTCTCGAGCCCCTCATTTTGTGAAATACCGAAACGGCCAATATCACCTTCACTAATCCTCTTAATAAAACCCAAATTCCTATTATAAGAGGATAAGCAACTACAGTTAAAAAAGGGTTGAATATTAAAACCGATGCGAATACCAGGTCCACCACACTTTCTATCGTGATCAACTTCCTTTCACCGCTGCTGATGCCTGGAATAAAACCGCAGAAAAGTAACAAGCCAGCACTTGCTACTAACGCGAGCCCGGTGTATTTCACAAAATAACCGAAACTGTGCCATGGCTCAATGATAGAGTATACACCGGCAAGGATAAGTATCACCCCTGCAACGAACAGCATCATTTGCAGGGGTGTGGTATGTTTATAAAATTGCATAGTAATGTTTGTCATCAGAATGAATAAGACAGTGAGCCAAAGTGATCAGCATTATTTCCTGCATGTCCACGCATTGTAGATAATCTGATCGGCCTTGACGTTCCTGTAAGATAGCAGGTAACCGTTTTGGTCAAGAATATGTTTATCAAAGAACAATTCACCTGCTTTATAGGTGCTCCAGAATACTGAATGCCGGGTACGCAGGTTCACAGGTTGCACTGGTATCCAGTCGCAGACCTCTGCGAGATTATAGTATTCATGTACACCGTATCCCGAGGTGATATAAAATTGTTTCGCCGCCTTTTTGCTGTGATTATATTGATAAAGTATTGCCCCGGAAACGCCAGGGCCACGTTTGGGGATCCATGTGATATTACCATCTGCATCGTAACCAATTTCAATAGTTCCGAATTTCAGGAGTCGGTCTCCGGAATACTGCATCGTAAATACACGGGTATCATTCGTTCCGTAAACCTTAATAAGCCTTTGTGTTACGGGGTCAAGCGCTGCAGTAATAACGTAATGTTCATCCGGCTCCTCCATATTTGGCGCTGGTTCTCCAAAACCTACATTCACAAAATGCTTCTTTGTGCTGTAAATTTTTGCCATCAGGTTTCCCGTAGCACTAGAATAATAAACAAAATTGTAGATGACTGAATCCGCTCGGTCATGATTCGTCGTCATCATTTGTTTTATCATTTTTATCTTTCCCGAAGGGTAATATGTCTTCACCAGGCCGTTGCCGTAAGAAACACCGTTGTAAGTGGTAGATGTGTATCCCCTTACATTGCAGCCTGTAGCAGCAGCAACGGCATTATCTCCCTCTGTTGTTTCAATCAAAAATGAAGTGTCCTTTTTAGTACATGCCGTGAACATCACGGATGCAATTGCACCAATCCATATATATTTCATATACTAAATTTTGGTTAATGCGAAAGTCGTATAGAGGACTTGTTACATACAATAACCTGCATCAGCAGGTCTGGTGATACTCATCATGTTCAACAGGCAGTACATGAGAGGAAGGCAGATGGCAGATGGCAGATGGCAGACGGCAGAAGTGAGACGGCAGACGTGAGACGGCAG
>JAFAGE010000385.1 GCA_023423015.1 Bacteroidota bacterium | reverse complement strand
AAGCAGAATTGCCAATGGTAGTGCCAGGGGCACAAGTGTAGCCGACAGGTACAAAATCAACTTAATGAATATGGGCCCGTCAACACCTTTCCCTACAAAGTCATCGATCCATAACCAGAAGAATTGTAGTATAAGTACAAACAGGGTTATGAAAAAAGTGGCTATGAAAGGTCCAATGAAAGACCTGACAACGAGTATGTCTAGTTTTTTGAACACGGTAGCTGGTGTCCTCCTAAGCTGAGTTAGTTTCCCAAACGATGAAAGAGATCCTTAACCTGGTAGTCCCACAGCTGGCTTTGGTCTTTCACATCGCCCTTGTCGGCAAAATCTTTGATTACGAGGATGGTTTGATTAGTCACTTCCGACTTTTCAATCCTGAATTCGAAGTATTCGTCTTTAGGTTGATGCATCCAGTGAAAGCGGATGAATTTTTCCTGTTCACTTTCTGTAACCTCTGCTTTGTCTGTGGTTCCATTCCATGAGAAGCTGAATATATTGTCGCGTTCGTCAACTTTGTCGGCAAACCATTCCTGCAATCCCGCGGGTGTACTCAGGAATTCATATAAGATAGAGGGAGAGCACCTGACCGGGAAATCCAAAGTAAATAATTGTTTCTTGCTCATCTACACCGATTAATCTATTATTCTATTTAGTAACTGAACTTGCAATTATAGAAAAATATCACATACCCCGAAATTTATTTTAACCGGGGGTTCCTGATCTTCATAGTAGGATATTTTGTAATATTCATCATATATCAGGGCTGAAAATCACAGATTTACAAATAATCTTTTTGAATTTGGCTATTTCGGCCAATAAAAATGGTTTTGTGAAGAATTCGTAAGGATGCTGTTAAAAAACATAAGAAAAAGGATGTTTCTGCGTTTTTGATGAGGCACCCCTAAAACGCTAACACCCAAAGCCAATATCTATGAGTATGCGACAACTCAAGATCACGAAATCGATTACTAATCGTGAATCGCAGAGTTTAGAAAAGTATTTACAGGAGATCGGAAAAGTTGAGTTAATCGGTCCCGAGGAAGAGGTCAGGCTTGCTCGCATGATAAAACATGGGGACCAGTCGGCACTCGACAAACTGACGAAGGCAAACCTTCGTTTCGTAGTGTCGGTGGCAAAGCAGTACCAGAACCAGGGTTTATCGTTGCCCGACCTGATCAATGAAGGCAATCTTGGCCTGATCAAGGCAGCTCAACGTTTCGACGAAACGCGTGGATTTAAGTTCATTTCATATGCCGTTTGGTGGATCAGGCAGAGTATTCTGCAGGCTTTGGCAGAGCAGTCAAGGATCGTTCGCCTTCCACTCAACAAAGTGGGTTTGACCAACCGCATCCAGAAGGCATTTTCGCAGCTGGAGCAGGAGTTTGAGCGTGAGCCCTCACCCGAAGAGCTGGCGGACCTGCTGGAACTGGAGACAGAAGAAATTTCAGCTACCCTGGGCATCGGCGCCAAACACATTAGTATGGATACTCCATTGGCGGAAGGTGAAGACAATACGCTGGTAGATGTAATGGAAAATCCGAATGCAGATCGCGCGGAAACCAACCTGGAACACGTGCAGTCGCTGAAGGAAGAGATCGACCGTTCATTCAAGGTGCTCACCGAGCGCCAGAAGGAAGTTATCTGTTATTTCTTCGGCATCGGGCAGGATCATCCGATGAGCCTGGAAGATATCGGGGATAAGTTCAACCTAACCCGCGAACGTGTTCGCCAGATTAAAGACAAAGCTCTTACCAAGCTGCGCACCAATTCCCGTACTGCAGAGTTGAAGGGGTATATGGGGAGATAAGGTGAAAAGTGCCCTGCCTTCGCTAAAGCTTTGGCGGGAGTGAAAAATGAATTGATTTATTTAAAATTTACTAAATAAGAAACGTTTACCCGATCTGATTTACTGGACTACGATTGAAGGTGACCCCGGAAGATTTTCCGGGGTTTTCTTATTTTTCAAGCACGCGGGAGTTTACCCGTGAGAATTCTTCTTTCAAATCTTTAGGAAAGAAAGTGAAGAAATTCACCAGGTTCAGAAAGTCTGAAAGAAAGTAAAACAATACCATCTGTGGAATGGAAACGTTGATCCTGGTTTTAACTCCCCGAAGAATAATTGCTACCAGATAAACAGTAAAAAGCAGCAGTGCAGCGGGCCAGTAAATGATTGCTGCAATAAGTGTTAGTACAAAAAGAATAAATGTTTTGTCGGCACGCCACATCAGCAACCACGCGTGTTTGTTGAAAAAATGATGGCGGTAAGAAACTGCCCTGTTGTAAAAGATATTTTTGTTCCACATCGACTTCCACAAACGTGAACTGTCCATGTAAGGAACTGTATAATGTTTTATTATATACTCCTCAGGTGGACGGTAGAGGCGATAGCCTTTTTTCATGAGGCGCAGCATCAGGTCAGCTTCTTCGCCTGTTTTGAATCGTGTCCGCATGCCATGTACAGATTCCCACACTTCGCGACGGATCAGGAAACTTCCGCCGGGGAATACAGAACTGATCGGTCGTTTAACCGGGGTTGGTTCTACCATGTCGAGCCATCTGCCGGCAATGATGGGATGATTAATGTTGCTGGTTTCTTTGTTCCAATAGCGAACGAAGAAGTCGGTGAAAATTTCCATGTCACCATCAACAAAGAAAAACACGTTGCCTGTAGCGTATCTGGCGCCAACATTCCTTCCCATTGCGGCGTTTGATGGTCCGGTTATCTTGTAGATTTTAACTTCGGGGAAGGTTGCAGCTACTTCAATGCTGCGGTCGGTTGAATTGGAATCGGAATAAATGATTTCGTATTCGGTAATCCCGGCTTCATTTATGCCCTGGTAGATGCTGTTTATACATCGCTTCAGGTTCTTCTCCTCGTTCTTTCCTATAATTATGAAAGATATCTGCATACGCGACAAATATCTACGAAATGTTCCAATAATGCAATACTGTTACCTGGCGCAGTTTTCATCCTTCTTGTTCTGAGTTTTCGGTTAATTTTGCCGCTATGTTTGAAAATCTCACCGAGAGGCTGGAATCAGCCTTTAAGCAGATAAAGGGCGAAGGAAGAATTACAGAGCTGAACATCGCTGCCACCGTAAAGGAAATCAGGCGGGCGCTGGTGGATGCCGACGTAAACTATAAGATTGCCAAGGAATTCACCGATACGGTAAAAGACAAGGCTTTAGGCCAGAAAGTGCTTACTGCTGTAAGTCCCGGTCAGCTGATCGTAAAGATTGTAAAAGACGAACTGGCTGCATTGATGGGGGGCCGCGAGAGCGAATTCAACACGAAAGGCAGTCCTGCGGTGATCCTGATCGCGGGTTTGCAGGGTAGTGGTAAGACGACATTCAGTGGAAAGCTGGCCAATTTCCTCAAAGGCAAGAAGGGTCTTTCTCCTATGTTGGTGGCGGCCGACGTGTACCGTCCGGCAGCGATCGACCAGCTCAAAGTGCTTGGTGAGCAGATCGGTATCGATGTGTATAGTGAACCTGAGAATAAAAATCCGGTGGACATTGCCCAGAACGCCATCCGTGAAGCCCGCTCTAAGAACAAAAATGTGGTGATTGTGGATACTGCCGGGCGCCTGGCGGTGGACGAAGTAATGATGACCGAGGTAGCGAACATCAAAGGTGCCGTAAATCCCCAGGAAATATTGTTTGTAGTTGACTCCATGACTGGCCAGGATGCAGTGAATACTGCTAAAGTGTTCAACGACAGGCTTGATTTCACTGGTGTTGTACTTACCAAGCTGGATGGTGATACCCGCGGTGGAGCGGCGTTGTCGATTCAATACACTGTGAACAAGCCGATAAAGTTCGTGAGCAGTGGGGAGAAAATGGACACGCTGGACGTATTCTACCCCGAAAGAATGGCACAGAGGATACTCGGAATGGGCGACATCACTACGCTCGTTGAAAAAGCGCAGGCACAGTATGATGAAGAGCAGGCTAGAAAACTTGAAAAAAGAATACGGAAAAACCAATTCGATTTTGAAGATTTCAAACAACAGCTGGAGCAGATTAAGAAAATGGGAAATATCAAGGATCTGCTTGGTATGATCCCCGGGCTGGGGAAAGCGGTAAAAGACGTAGATATAAGTGATGATTCTTTTAAAGGAATTGAGGCAATCATCAACTCGATGACCGTGCTCGAGCGCAGAAATCCTGATTTGATCGATATGAGCAGGAAAAAGAGGATTGCAAAAGGATGTGGAAAGGACCTGACTGAGATCAATGCCTTTCTCAAACAATTCGAGCAGATGAAGGACATGATGAAGATGATGAATAAAATGCCTATGGGTAGGATGATGGGCCGCAGATAGGTGAAAATTCAGCCGATAATTTTGAAAAGACAGAGTGCATGATTACATTTGTGCACATCGTTAGAAACAGAAACCGTATTCATTCACCGCATTTAAATTTCTATTTAAAATGCCAGTTAAAATCAGACTGCAAAGACACGGGTCGAAGAAACGCCCGTTTTATTTCATCGTAGTTGCCGATGCACGTGCTCCAAGAGACGGCAAATTCATCCAGAAAATCGGCACATACAATCCACTAACAGTTCCTGCATCAGTTCAACTCGACCGCCAGCGCGCCCTCGATTGGTTGCACAAAGGTGCACAGCCTACCGACACTGTTCGCAAGATTTTGTCGTTTAAAGGTGTGTTGTATCTGAAGCATTTGTTAAGAGGTGTTAAACTTGGATTGTTCGATGACGCTACTGCTATGGAGAAATTTCAAAAATGGCATTCCGAGCACGAAGTGAACATCAAGAAGCGCCAGGATGCACACGCAACAGAGCGCCGTTCACGCCGCGCAGGCCAGGGAGCTCCACAAAGGAGACCAGCTGAACGCGGAGAAGCAAAAGAACAAGAATAATCTCCAGCAATAATTTTCAATGGCAAACCCCGGGTTAATTACCGGGGCTTTGTCGTTTATTTTCAGTTATGAAGAATTATTTATCGATTGGAAAGCTGGCAGCAACATTTGGTTTCGCGGGAGAAATGATATTGAAGCACAACCTTGGCAAAAAAACTTCGCTCAAAGGGCTGGAAAATCTTTTTATCGAACAGCGAAAAGACGAAATGCTCCCATATTTTATTGAATCGGTACGCATTAAGTCGGATGATGAGGTGTACCTGAAAATAGAAGGCGTCGATACTAAAGAAGCTGCACGTCCGCTGTTGCAGAAACAGGTTTGGTTGCCCGAAGATGATTTCAAAAAATATGCGCGCAAATCGGCACCAGTCTCGCTTCTCGGTTTTCATATTGTTGTCGCAGGCGAAGACCTGGGCGAAATACTTGAGGTGATAGAACAGCCACAGCAATTACTCTGCAGGATCAGTTTCGAAGGAAAGGATGCGCTTATCCCTGTACATGAAGAAACACTGGATAAAATAGATCAGAGAGGAAGAAAAGTGTTCGTCACACTTCCTGATGGTCTGCTCGACGTCTTTCGTTAAGATTTTGTTGTCGCATAATAAAAAAAGAAAACATATTAGTCAGATTGGTATATTCGCAATCTCGTTTTTTCGATTTACTAATTTTCTAAAACCTAATGTATGAGCTTACGTCTTGGGGATATTGCTCCCAACTTCAAAGCCACAACTACTGCTGGTGAAATCGACTTCTACGAATTTCTCGGCAATGGCTGGGGTGTACTTTTTTCTCACCCTGCAGACTACACTCCTGTATGTACCACAGAATTGGGTAAAACTGCTTTGTTACAGCAGGAATTTGCGAAAAGAAATGTTAAGGCAATCGCCGTTAGTGTAGACCCTCTCGACAAACATGTTGGTTGGGTAAAAGATATAAATGAAACGCAAAAGTGTAATGTAGAGTTCCCACTTATTGCAGATGAAGACAAAAAGGTGGCTAACCTTTACGGAATGATTCATCCTAATGCGTCGGAGACAGCAACCGTGCGTTCGCTGTTCGTAATCGGACCCGACAAAAAAATTAAGCTGATGATCACTTATCCTGCTTCTACAGGAAGAAACTTCAATGAAGTTTTACGTGTGATCGATTCATTGCAGCTTACTGCAAACTACAGCGTAGCTACTCCTGCTGATTGGAAACATGGTGAGGATGTAATCGTTGTGCCTGCAGTTTCTACAGAAGATGCTGTCAAAAAATTCCCTAAAGGAGTTAAGGTGGTAAAACCATACCTGCGCTATACACCGCAGCCTAATGTTGAATAATGGGTTTGGTAAATACACAAAAAAATCCCGCGCATTGCGCGGGATTTTTATTTTACAGAATCTTTTTTCAACTTTCTTAGTTGCTGCAACAACGCGCGCATGTCTTTCGGCGTATCCGCTGCGATGTCGTAATTACGCTTGTGCATGTCGGCAAATACCAACCGGTATGAATGAAGCCCAAGTCTCGCTAATATTGGGCGTTCTTCCAATTCGGACCGGGAGAGGTTGTAGTTTTTTTTGATCGAAGAAAGCAGAACGGGAGAACCGTCGCCATATAATGTATCACACACAATGGGATGGCCGACATGTTGCATATGAATTCGGATCTGATGTGTACGGCCCGTGTGAATTCTAAATTCCACGAACGAATATTTCCCGAATTCTTCCAGCACTTTGTATTCGGTAACTGAAGGTTTGCCGCGCTTGTGTATAATCATCAGATTCTTCTTCAGACTATGCTGCGCAATGGGCGCATCAATCGTTTTTGTTTTTTCTGCCAGCGTTCCTTTTACAATACCTAAGTAATACTTTTCTACGGCACGTTCTTCAAACATGGAAGAAAAATACTGGTGCGCCTCTTCGGTTCTCGCAAACAGGATCAGGCCGCTTGTATCTTTATCGATCCGGTGAACCGTATATATTTCACCGTATTTATCGCGTAACAATTTTTTAAGGGAAATCTCGCTTCCTTCCCGGTCGGGTATGCTCAGTAAACCGGAAGGTTTATCAACTGCAACGAAGTCATTCGTTTCTTCAACAATCACATATTTGCCTGTCATCACTCACCTTTCTTTTTGGCGTAAGATGCATTCATGAACTTGAGCAGCCGTACTTCTTTTTCCTGGAGGAATCTGAATTTGCCGCGATCAACATTTTTCTTGGTAAGGTTTGCGTACATCACGCGATCCAGGTTGCGTACATCGTAGCCGATTTTCTCAAACATCCTGCGTACGATACGATTGCGGCCGCTGTGTATTTCAATTCCAATTACCGCTTTGTTTTTTGGATCTGCATATGCAAGCGAATCCGGTGCAATAAATCCGTCGTCAAGGGTTACACCTTTCAACAATTCATCAAAATCTTTTTTTGTCAGGGGCTTGTCGAGCGTAGCTTCATAAATCTTACGCACCTGGTAACTTGGATGCGAAAGTTTTTGCGCAAGTTCACCATCGTTGGTAAGAAGCAACACGCCTGTGGTGTTTCTGTCAAGTCTTCCAACCGGGTAAACTCTTTCGCTTGTTGCATGTTTCACAATATCCAATACTGTTTTTCTACCTTCCGGATCTTCTGTGGTTGTAATGTGGTCCTTGGGTTTATTGAGGAGTATGTACACCAGCTTGCGCGCGGGAAAAAGTTTTTTTCCGTTAGCACGTACGTCGTCTTTGGCGGAAACCTTGAAGCCGGGCTCTGTAACCACAGCACCATTCACCGACACCTTGCCCGATTTTACCAATTCTGCGGCATCACGGCGCGAGGATATGCCGGCATGTGCCACAAACTTATTCAGTGGCATTTCGCCATGCATTGATGCATTTATTTCCGGCGCAGGGGAAGGAGTGTCTTTGCCTGCTTTTCTCTGCAGCTTCGACGACTTTGCCGTGTCGTGCCTTGGCTTTACAACAACAGAGGTGGATCTGCTGCCTTCTTTTGCAGCTTTTGCTTCCTTTTTCTTCTTGTCGAAGTACTCCTTTGTTTCCTGCCGGGCCTTCTTCTTCTCCTGGCGTATCTTCTCCTTTAGCTTCGCGCCTTTGTCGTTGCGCCGGCTGAACTTATCAAAGTTAGACATGCCGTAAAGGTAGTGCTACTTAAACATAGTGCGTCTTACCGGGAACTGCCACAGCGTAAAGTCCGTCTTCGTTCGGCATATTTGGTGGGTTCGCATTCCAATCGAGAGTTTTTGGCTGCAGGTCGATACCGGAATTGAGCGCCTTGTCCCATTCAATAACCTGGCCGCTGTAAGTGGCCATGCGACCGATGAGTGCCGTGAGCGTGCTCTTAGCGCCGTTTTCTGCGTCGCTGAATTTGAATTCACCTTTGGCCACGGCGGCAAATAATTCGTCGTGTTCGGCCTGGTATGGGTTATTATCCTGCTTTTTATCGAAGCGGTAAATCACTTTTCCTTTCGCATCGGCTATGTAAGCTTCATCGCAGTAGATTTTACCTTTTGTTCCAATAAGTAGCTCGTCAACTTTGGCCATCGTTCCCGGAATGTGGCGACACTGGCTATTCAGAATGGTGCCGTCGGGATAGGTGAACTCAACGTAGTGGTGGTCGAATATTTCACCATAGTCTTTTCCTTTACGTACTTCGCGGCCCCCCATGCCCTGGGCCTTAACCGGGTAAGCGCCTTTGAACCAGTTTATCACATCGATGTTGTGTATGTGTTGTTCGTTGATGTGATCGCCGCAAAGCCAGTTGAAGTAATACCAGTTGCGCATCTGGTATTCCATTTCAGTCTGGTTATACTGACGTTTCCTGACCCATACACCATCATTATTCCACCAGGCTTGTGCTGATGTGATATCACCTATGAGATTTTTTCTTTTGAACAGTTCGAGATAAGAGCTCTGATAATGACGTTGCAAACCAACTACCACATTCAGCTTTTTCTGTTTTGCCACTTCAGCAGCGTCGAGCACTTTCTTCACACCTGCAGGATCGGTGGCTACGGGTTTCTCCATGAACACGTGTTTACCCTGGCTCACACATTCCTGGAAATGAGCAGGCCTGAAACCCGGAGGAGTAGCAAGGATTACTACATCGGCCAGGGGAATAGCTTGTTTATAAGCATCAAATCCTACAAACTTGTTTTCTTCAGGCACCGCAATCCTGTTTTTCAGGTTGCCGGGTTGGCCGGTAACATCTGAAAGATCATCGGATGTAATTGCGTTGAAACATTTGTCGAGATTGTCGCGAAAAGCGTCAGCCATCGCCACAAGCTTTACGTTTTGTTTTGTGAGCAGCGCCTGTGCTACTGCGCCCGTTCCACGTCCGCCGCAGCCTACAAGTGCAACTTTTATGGTGTCGTCGGCTCCGGAGAAGACGTTTGCTCTTGAAAAAAGCGGCGCGGCGATCAGACCGCCGGCGAGCAATGATGAGTGTTTTACAAACTCCCTGCGGGAGCTGCCGTTAGATGAGTTCATGATTTGCGGTTAAGTTATTTGCTTAGGTATTTGTTATAAAAAGTTTCGGCTTCTTCTGCCGTTGGTTGTTTTTGTGGGGCCACTATCCGGAATCCCACAGCCGCTGCATCGGTGAGCCACCATTTACTTTTCGGGATTTGAGGATCTCTTCTGTTCCAGCTCGAATTCGACTTGAACCTCGCCGCGCATCGCATCATTTCTGCAGGTGTTGTGTAGCCGCCACCTTTCAATGTTTTTGGATAACGGCTAATTGGTTCTGGCATTGGATCCGCGCTTCCGTCGGCAAGTTTTGCCAGGTATTTTTCATCGTATTGGTCAAGGGTCCATTCACTCACGTTGCCGAGCATGTCGTACAATCCCCACGCGTTTGGCTTTTTTTGACCTGTTTTCTGATATTTATTTTCGCTATTTCCTTCGTGCCAGGCGTATTCTCCAAGTTTACCTGCATCGTTGCCAAAATGCCATGTGCTCTTTGATCCTGCACGACAGGCATACTCCCATTCTGCTTCGGTTGGAAGGCGGTAAAATACTCCTGTTTTCTTATATAGCCAGCGGCAGTACATCAAAGCCGTGCGCTGCGACATACTATTAAATGGGAAACCTCCCTGTTTACCCATGCCCCAGCTAAGATCTATGTATTGAGCCGTCGGTCGTGTTACCGCATCTGCATCAGAATTCCTGGTCACTGACTCGTCGTTGAAATATACCCAGAATTCGTCGTGCGTCACTTCTTTCGCTCCCATCCAGAATGCGGAAACAGAAACTTTACGCTGCGGTCCTTCTTCTTCTGCACGGCCTTTTTCATTTGAGGGACTTCCCATGGTGAATGAACCTGCCGGGATGGGAACCATATCGAATCTTACTTCAGAACCCGGCACTTTGCCGCTGAATGCTTCGAAACTGGCTGGTAACTGCGCATATATTCCTGCTGAAAGTAAAATAATGTAAATGAGAAGACCCGTTTTTTTCACAGTGGCTGCAATGTCATTTTCGTTGAACAATAAGGGACTTAAATGTTTTCTCCCGATTCTTCTATCTTTTCGTCTACCGCATTGGCGAGGATCACAGAGGTTACCTTCTTCAGCGGATTGCGATGATTTTCACGATAAAAATTACGCTTTTCAATTATGTCGAGACACCTGTACAGTGCTGCCAGAAAGGATGTATGGTCTGCCACGTTTTAACCTGCAATGTCGAATGCAGTACCATGATCCGGCGACGTTCTCACGAATGGCAATCCTGCCGTGTAATTTACCCCTTCGTATGAGGCGAGTGATTTGAAAGGAATCAGCCCCTGGTCGTGATACATCGCCAGCACTGCATCAAAGCGGTTGTGATAGCCACGCGCAAAAAATGCATCTGCGCTGAATGGTCCCGTAATAATATAATTATGTTTTGCCTCTTTGATTACTGGTTTTATCACCGTTTGCTCCTCTTTTCCGATCAGTCCCTCATCACCGGCATGAGGATTCAGGCCAAGCACGGCAATTTTAGGACGATCGATTCCGAAATCGCGGATTAAAGCCTGGTTGAGTACTGATAATTTGGAAAGGAGATTTTCCCGGGTAATATGCTGTGCCACTTCACTTATAGGTACATGTTCTGTAACCAGGCCTACACGGAAGTTTTCTGCCACCATAAGCATCAGCACGTCATTAACGCCTCCAACGCTTTTCAGATAAGGTGTGTGCCCGGTGAAATTGAATTCAGCGGTTTGCGTGTTATTCTTATGAATAGGGGCAGTTATGAGACCATGTATGCGATTTTCACGCAAGGCGCTTACTGCGGTTACGAGCGACTTAACAGCGTATTTTCCGCCAGTTTCATTAAGTTGGCCGGGAGTGATGGTCACTTCTTCTTCCCAGCAATTGAAGATATTGATCTGACGGGGCACAACCCGGTTGATATCTTTGATGATCTGGTAGTTGAAGCTCGATTCGGCACCGGACCTGCGATAAAAATTGATGACTTTGTTTGAAGCAAAAATTACGGGTGTACAAAGGTCCAGTGTGCGCGGATCAGAAAAAGTTTTGATCACGAGTTCAGGACCTATTCCATTTATATCACCTATCGAAATTCCAATTACAGGCTTTTGCTGGCTGTTGCTCATCGTCGAATGTTAGCAATAAAAATACAATAAAAGAGGGAATGGCATGATAGCGGTAATTTTACAGCCATGCTCACGTTGAAAAAATCGCTGGGACAGCACTTTCTTGTTGATGAACAGGTGAGTGAACGAATAGTAGCCACTTTGATGGAACGGCCTTTCAGCCGGCTTGTAGAGGTTGGTCCCGGTGGTGGCGCACTCACGCGCTACCTGGTTGATTTAAAAGATATCGAGTTAAAGTGCATTGAACTTGATGCAGAAAAGGTAACCTACCTCAGCAATCGTTTTCCTAAACTCCGCGGCCGGATAATACACGAGGATATCCTTCGCACTCCGAAACCATTCGACGAACCGTTTACCGTAATCGGAAACTTTCCTTATAACATTTCAACGCAGATCGTATTCAGGATTATCGAATGGAAACCACTGATTGAAACTATGGTGGGTATGTTTCAGAAGGAAGTAGCAGAGCGGATCGCAGCGAAGGAAGGTAGTAAGACTTATGGAGTTACCAGCGTGCTGGTTCAGGCTTCTTTCGACGTGGATTATCTATTTGAAGTACCTGAATCTGCCTTCAACCCACCTCCAAAAGTGAAAAGTGCAGTTATCAGGTTTGTTCCAAGGCAACAGCCTCCACCGATCCGCAGCGAAGGAGCACTGTTTCAGCTGGTGAAAGCCGCTTTTAATCAACGCCGTAAAACGCTTCGTAATGCAACTAAACATTTATTCGAAGCGGATGTGTTGAGCGATGCATTGTTCAACCGGCGTGCGGAACAATTATCCGTAGAGGAATTTGCGGCGCTTACGTTCAGGATGAAAGGTTAATACAGTTCCATTATTTTTACGCATGAGCAGTTCTTTACCCATCGCATTACTTACCGCTAAAACTCATCCTGTTCTCACCGAGCGACTTCGTAAAAACGGCTACACTGTTGACGACAGAAAGGAAATCAGCTACGAAGAACTGAAAATCATCATTCCGGAAATAACCGGATTAATTGTAACAACAAGGTTGAAGATTGACAGAGCGATCCTTGAACGTGCAGCCAAATTAAAATGGATAGGGCGCCTCGGCAGCGGCATGGAGCTGATTGATGTGGAGTATGCGGAGAGTCGCGGCATTAAATGCGTAAGCAGTCCTGAAGGAAACCGGAACGCCGTGGCAGAGCATGCCCTTGGTATGCTGTTGAACCTGCTTAACTATCAGTCGTCGTCCATGAACGAAATCAGGCAGGGTAAATGGATCAGGGATGCAAACAGGGGAACGGAACTAAGCGGTAAAACAGTGGGCATCATCGGTTATGGAAACACCGGGAGTAGTTTTGCCGCTTTGCTTGCGCCGTTCGGCGTAACTGTTCTTGCTTACGATAAGTATCGCCATGGATTTGCATCGGGGCATGTGCACGAGGCCAATGAGGACCAGATTGCCCGTTATGCTGAGGTTATCAGCTTTCATGTTCCGCTTACGCAGGAAACTTACCACATGGCAAATGATGCATTTTTTAATTCGCTCCAGCGTAAACCTGTATTTCTGAATACCTGCCGGGGTAAGGTGCACGATTTAGATTCTGTAATCCGGGCATTGAAGTCTGGCAGCATTTCGGCAGCGGGACTGGACGTGCTTGAGAATGAGAAACCGGATACCTATTCCGCCGCGGAAAAAGAAAAACTTAACTGGTTACTAAATCAGCGTAATGTATTGATAACCCCTCACATAGCGGGATACAGCCATGAGGCATTCTATAAAATGGCAACCGTTACGCTCGATAAACTTGGGATACGATAACACTAGGCCGAAAATCAAAAATTGCCTATTTTTGAAAAGATAGACAACCAATCGCAACGCTTCAGTTCCACTGGGGCGTTGTTCTTTTTGCTGTTACCCACCGTAGCGGCAATTTTTTCATTATATAAAGTGTTTCATCATGAACGACATCATTTACGTTTCCAAAGAAACGTTGGAGCAACTTAAGGAAGAACTGCACAAGATGAGGACGATTGACCGACCAGCTGCTGCCCGCGCGATTGCCGAAGCCAGGGAAAAGGGAGATTTGAAGGAGAATGCGGAATATGACGCCGCAAAGGAATCGCAGGGATTGCTCGAAGCACGCATCAAGAAGCTGGAAGCTGATGTGGCGAATGCAAGAATTCTTGAAGCAGGTGATGTGGACACTAGTAAAGTATCGATACTCACAAAAGTTACTCTGACGAATCTTAACACTAAAAAGCAGATCACTTACAAGATCGTTTCAGAAAAAGAAGCTGACCTGAAAGCTGGAAAAATTTCGGTGACATCGCCTATAGGAAAGGGATTGATGGGGAAAGCGAAGGGCGAAGTTGCTGAGGTACAGGTTCCTGCAGGAATGATGAAATTTAAGATTGAAGAAATAACTGTATAAAATGACCATCTTCTCAAAGATCATTGCCCGCGAAATACCGGCATACATCGTATCGGAAAGCGACAGATTTGTCGCTTTCCTCGATATTAACCCAATGGTCAAAGGTCATGTGCTGGTTATTCCGAAAGTGGAAATAGATAAGATTTTCGATTTGCCCGACGAGTTTCTTTCAGAAATACTCGTATTCGCAAAACCTATTGCCCGGGCGCTGGAAAAGCTGTTCGATTGTAAGCGCTGTGGAATCGAAGTGATCGGCCTCGATGTTCCCCATGCTCATATGCATCTTATCCCCATCAGGAGTGCGGATGATCTGAATTTCAACCGCAAAAAACTTTCGTTGAAAAAAGAGGAATTCGAAGAAATAGCGAAGAAGATCCGGAACGAAGTGAAAGGTAAAGAATGAAAATGGCAGATGGCAACGTTTCACCTGCCGTTGCTGATGCGATGAGGATGGATGGTCACAAAATCTTTCCAGGATTTTGCCTTCGGTGAAGCGGCTGCTTTCCTGTTGTTTTTCTGAAAATGGTGACAAACAGCTACAGCCAATGCGTCGGACGCATCGTAGTGCGTGATGGTATGTTCTTTCATCAGCAGGATATGTTGCAGCATTTTCCAGACCTGCTCTTTGTCGGCATTGCCGTTCCCGGTAATTGACTGCTTGATCTTTCTCGGAGAATATTCGCAAACCGGGAGGCCTGCTGCAATGGCTGCAGCGATCGCAACGCCCTGGGCGCGGCCGAGCTTTAGCATGCTCTGAACATTCTTACCAAAAAAAGGAGCTTCTATAGCGAAGCAGTCGGGCTGGTGGAGAGATATCAACCCTGCCACTTTGCTGTATATCGCCTGCAACCTTGTATAATTATCCTGCCTGGGGTGCATTTTTAATACATCCATTTCCTTCATCTGCAGATGATGCCCGTCGGCATAAATGATACAATAACCCATCAGCAGGGTTCCCGGATCTATTCCCAGAATCGTTTGCGCCGGATTATTCAAGTTGCAGCGTTGGTAGTGAATTAATGTGGTTAGTGGCTTCAAAAGTATCAATAATAGTTGATGTGCTGCGTTTATGGTTTAAGAGTACGTTAACGTTTGAGATGATAGTTTTAGAGAGTGCCCGGGGAAGCGGTGTGTTTTGTAATTCATTAACGCAACTAACACAGGTAGCAGACGGTCTATTGATGACATCCCGGTGTTTTAACCGTAGCAGGCCCGAAACGGGTGGCAGGCTTTTTGGATAAGTTATGTTTTTTAAAATTTGAGTACACGAATCATACATTTGTTGAAAAGGTAAACCGGAGAGGCTTTCATGAGATTAATCGGCTTGATCACCATATGGGTACTATCGTTCACTTTACCAATAAGGGCAGCAGATCAGTTCTGTGACGTGCGCAATAACTCGTTTTTGGCCGGTGAATCCATTACGTTCAAAGTTTTCTACACAGTCGCCGGCATGTATGTGGGTGCAGGGGAAGCTGTTTTTACATCAGCACTCGAATCATTCAACAACAAACCCGTTTATCACATAGTAGGTGAGGGAAAAACCTTTAGCTTTTACGATAACTTCTTCAAGGTTCGGGACCGCTACGAAACTTATATTGATACAGCCACCCTACAGCCATATAAGTTCATCCGCAATATCTACGAAGGCGGTTATAAGAAGTATGAGAACGTTACTTTCAATAAAGTGACAAATACGGCCGTGACCAATGATGGCGTATTCAAAGTGCCGGCATGCGTACAGGACGTGTTGAGCTCAATTTATTACGCCCGCAATATCAATTTTGACGCATATAAACCCGGAGATAAGATTCCATTTACACTGTTTCTTGACAAAGAGCTCTTCTCTATGTACATCAGGTACCTGGGCAAGGAGACCATCAAGACCAAATACGGTAAATTCCGGGCTATCAAATTCAAGCCATTGCTGATTAAAGGAACCATTTTCGAAGGTGGTGAAAAGATGACGGTTTGGATCAGCGACGACAAGAATAAAATACCGGTACGTATCGAAAGCCCGATAAGCGTGGGCAGTGTTAAGGTAGATATGATGTCGTACAAAAACCTTCGCCATCCATTGTCGTCGCTTATCAGCGTACGTTAATTACAAAGCCGATAAGGGAAAGAGTTTTGCTGCGCGGATACCTTTTGCCGTTTGTTCCACCGTTGCACATTCGTGCCTGTCATCGTGTTCAAAGAACAAGGTTATTTGTTTTTCTGCCGCTTCTTCCAGGAACGATTTTTTTTCGGCTAGTGTAGTAAGCGGAAACATGTCGTAAGCCATGACATATGGAATTGGGATATGGCCTACAGACGGAAGCAGGTCGGCCATAAACACTATGCGTTTGCCGTTGAAGTTTATCTCAGGTAACATCATCGCGTCGGTATGTCCGTAAACAAAACGCACAGTGATATTGTCGGAAAAGCGAACCTGCTCTTTTAGTTCTACGAACCTTAGTTTGTCATGTTCCCGCAATGGCAATATATTTTCTTTAAGAAAGGAAGCTTTTTCTCTATCGTTCGGAGCAGTGGCCCATTGCCAGTGTCTTTCGTTGCTCCAGTACATTGCGTTTGGAAAGGCGGGTAAAAGCTGACCGTTGTTTCGGATAACCGCACCACCGCAATGGTCAAAGTGGAGGTGAGTGAGAAATACATCAGTCACGTCGCCCGGAGTAAATCCGTGCTCTCCCAGGAATTCTTCAGGCTGCTTAACCTTGCTGAGGTGGTAATGCGAAAAAAACTTGTCGTCTTGTTTATTTCCGATGCCGGTGTCTATCAGTATGAGGCGATTTCCGTCTTCCACAAGGAGACAGCGCATTGCCCAATTGCATAAGTTGTTCTCATCGGCGGGATGAAACTTGTTCCAGATTGTTTTTGGAACAACGCCAAACATAGCACCTCCATCCAATTTAAAATAACCGGTATTAAGTACATGAAGTTTCACGCGGCAATTTATGACAATCGTGCTTCCCTGCGATGAGTGGCGTTGGTCCAGATAAGAAATAGCAGGCCAATGAAAAAGAACGACATCAATGCAAGGACTGAATTACGCATGGAGCCGGAGATTTCTTCCACATAACCGAAACTGAACATACCCAGTACAAGGGCAATTTTTTCCGTGACGTCAAAAAAGCTGAAGAAGGATGCAGTGTCTTTTGTCGGCGGCATAAGGTTGGCGTAGGTGGAGCGGCTCAACGCCTGTATGCCTCCCATAACCAGTCCTACCACTGCTCCAAGAACATAAAATTCAATATCGGTGGTGATGAAATAAGCAGCTCCACAAAGGGCTACCCATACCACTACGGCGGCAATCAGCGTTTGAAAGTTTCCAATTTTGCCAGATAGTCGCGACATCACGATCGCACCCGGAATGGCGACGAGTTGAATGATCATGATGGTCACGATCAGTTTACCGGTTTCGAGGTTAAGTTCCTTTGCGCCGAATTGAGTTGCGGCAAGAAACACAGTTTGTATACCTGCGCTATACCAGAAGAATGAATACAGGAATCGCTTGAGAACCGGAAGATGTTTTACCTGTTGCCAAACCTTTTTTAACTCGATAAATCCGTTTTTAAACACATTGCCTTTGCTGATGCGATTGTTATTATTGCTTTTAGGTAAATAAAAGAATGTGAGGTTGGCGAACCCAAACCACCAGAGGCCTACCAGCAAAAAAGAAATACGTGCTGGCATATGATTTTGTTCGAAGGTGGTGTGAAAGCCGAATAAGTCGGGAAAGAAATAGATGACGAAACAGATTACCTGGAGTATTACACTGCCAATGTATCCGAAAGTAAAACCTCGTGCGCTGATCCGGTCGCGATCTTCCGGTTCAACGAGATCTGGCAGGTAGGAGTTATAAAAAACAAGACTGGCCCAATATCCGATGCACGACACCAGCATACACAAAATACCGATATGGAGAACAGTGTTCGGCAGAACAGATCCCGATGGGGTTTCTGTTGGTGCAAAAAAATAGAGGGCAGAACAGGCGATGCTTCCCATGAAGCAGAAGAATCGCATGAAATTCTTTTTGTTGCCACGCGTGTCGGCAATGGAAGTAAGAATGGGAGAAATCAGCGCAACTACGATAAAAGCGGTGCCGAGCGTATAGTTGTACAATGCAGTATTTATAAACTCACGACCTAAAAATGAAACTGTGTTACCCGTTTCCTTGTTGCGGGTCACAAATTCATAGTAAGCCGGGAACATGGTGGAGGTGATCACCAGGTTGTACGCTGAATTGGCCCAGTCGTACATGCACCACGCATTGATCGTTTTTTTGTAAGAAGACATGCAAGTTTAGCTTCGGTTTTGGTTGATGTGCGCAATGTGGTAAATGGCAAGCGGCAATCCTCCTTTCACCGTTCACCTTTCACCTTTCACCTTTCACCTCTCACCTCTCACCTCTCACCTTTCATCGTTCACCTCTCACCTCTCGATCACTCCCTGCCATATCAGAATCAACAAGATAATTCCTGCTATGATCCGATACCATCCAAAAAGCCGGAATCCATGTTTTTGCAGAAAGCCGATGAAGAATTTAATAGCGATGATTGCTACGATAAATGCTACCAGGTTGCCCACAAGCAATAACTGAATATGATCGCTGGTAAATGTTTCATAGCCTTCATAGAGCTTATAACCGGTGGCTGCGCACATGGTGGGCACGGCGAGGTAAAATGAAAACTCAGCAGCGAGTTTGCGGTTCAGGCGTTGTTGCATTCCCCCGATGATGGAGGAGGCACTTCTGCTCACACCGGGTATCATTGCCAGGCATTGCCAGACTCCGATAATAAATGCTTTTTTATAAGTGATATCTTCTTCTTTTTCTATCCCGTCTTTGCTGAATATTTTATCGATAAAGAGAAGGATGATACCACCCAGCAGGAGCGACACTGCAACAGTTGTGGGGCTTTCCAGCATTGCATCTATCCTGTCGGAAAACAATTTTCCGAGTATGAGTGCCGGAATCACCGCTATGATCAGTTTCACATAAAACTGCCACCGGCTGAAATCGAAAAATTTCCGCCAGTAAAGCACAACAACGGCAAGGATGGCTCCAAGTTGAATGGCTACTTCGAAGAGCTTGGTAAATTCATCTTTGTGGATTCCCAGCAAACTGCTGGTGATGATCATGTGACCGGTAGATGAAACGGGTAGATACTCAGTAATTCCTTCTACGATGGCTATGATGATGGCTTCAAAAAGATTCATCCGCCTTAAGCCTTCGGTTTTCTGAATATAGCCACAATCTGGAATGCAAGTCCGGCTAATATGAGCAGAGGAGCAATCGTAATCCGGCGAAAGCTGTACACTTCGTCTTTATTAAAAACATTAGGGTCGTCGCTTTTTCCTCCCGTCATCAGGATGAGACCAAGAG
>JAFAGE010000350.1 GCA_023423015.1 Bacteroidota bacterium | reverse complement strand
GCCATGGTTTGTACCTGTATGCCGCCGCCGAAACTCTTGGAATCAGTCGCGATGAAATGATCGCACAACTACATGCAGGCAAAGCGAAGTATTCATCCATCTTTAATTACCCCACACTCACCTGGGCAGATATCGGCGCAATCGGCTGGCTTGTAGATGGAGCAGCAATCATGAACCAGGTGCCACTCACCCGAACTTCCTACGGACCATATGCACGAGCAATGGTTCGCATCTGTAAGGAGGAAAGTTTTCATCAGCGGCAGGGTTTTGAAATATTATTTGTATTGAGCAGGGGTACGCAGGTGCAGCGGGACATGTGCCAGGACGCCATAAACCGTTGGTGGTGGCCGTCGGTGATGATGTTTGGTCCGAACGATGCAGCCTCGCCACACACCGAAAAGAGTATTCGTTGGAAAATCAAGAGGTTTACCAACGATGAACTGCGCCAGAGATTTATAGACATGTGTGCCGAACAGGTGAAAGTATTAAACATGACTTTGCCCGACCCGGAATTGAAGTGGAACGAAGAACGCGGCCATTACGATTTTGGCCCAATTAACTGGGATGAATTCTGGCGCGTGATCAATGGTGATGGCCCCTTCAATAAAGAGCGCCTTGCCGCCAGAATCAAAGCGCACGAAGAAGGAGAGTGGGTGAGAAGGGCAGCGATGACATTTGAGGGCGACGGGCGTAAGGCGGAGGGCGAAGAAGAGAATCGAGAACGAAGAACGGAGAAGGGCGCGTAAATTCGATTTCCGACCTCCATTCTCCTTTCGACATCTGATTTAACATACCGCAAAAAAACAACAACCATAAAACGCACCCGCTATGTGGCCTCTATGGGAAGTTTTTGTCAGGAGCCGGCAAGGGCTCGATCACAAGCATGTAGGAAGTTTACATGCCGCCGATGCTGAAATGGCGATTCAGAACGCGCGTGACGTATATACGCGACGGCAGGAAGGAATCAGCATCTGGGTCGTGGAAAGCAAATATATCCATGCATCCAACCCCGACGAAGCGGCATCGCTTTACGACCCTGCGAATGATAAAATCTATCGTCATCCTACGTTTTATGATTTGCCAGATGAGTTGAGGCATATGTAGGCAGAAGGCAGGAAGCGTGTTCGGCAATCGGCAAACGGCAATTGACCATATTTCATCTCCCATCTGCCATCTCACAAAACTTAAATCTCACAACTTCACTATGCTCAACATTCTCCTCCACCTCGCTGACGACGCACTGATCCTGGGTCATCGTAACAGTGAGTGGACAGGCCATGGGCCGATCCTGGAGCAGGATATTGCACTTTCGAATATTGCACTTGACCTCATTGGCCAGTCGCGTAATTTTTACCAGCTCGCGACAACGTTGAAGAATAACGGCTGCACAGAAGACCACCTGGCTTTTCTGCGCGATGCACCGCAGTTTCTCAATTCCCTGCTGGTGGAACAGGAAAATGGTCATTGGGGTAAGACGGTTCTTCGTCAATTCTTCTTCAGCGTATATGCATCATGGTTATACAGGCAATTACAGGAACATGAACATCGTGAACTGGCAGCAATAGCGGCAAAGTCGTTAAAAGAAATTGCCTACCACCTGAGATGGAGCAGCGAATGGGTGATTCGTCTGGGAAAAGGCACCGCAGAAAGTAATGTCAAAATGCAGGATGCCTTAAATGAACTCTGGCCTTATACTGCGGAACTGTACACACCGGCTGAGTACGAGAAAGACATGATCAACTTTCAGGCACTGGAACAGAACTGGAAGGAACAGGTACATGAAGTGCTAAGCCGGGCCAATCTGCAAATTCCGCAACTGGTAGAAATGCAATCAGGTGGTAAGAACGGAAATCATTCGCCCCTATTGGCATTATTGCTGGCAGAAATGCAATATATGCAGCGAACTTACCCGGGAATGGAATGGTAACTTTAATTGACATGGATAACGTGCCGGACAATAATAAACGGGAAGAAAAACTGATATGGTCGATTCTTGACGGGGTCATGGATCCTGAAATCCCCGTGTTGTCGATTACCGACCTGGGGATAGTTCGTAACGTGCGCATGATAGCGCGCGATGAAGTGCATATCGACTACACTTCTACATATTCCGGTTGTCCCGCAATGGATGTGATCAGCATGAATGTAAAGATGGCGTTATTGTCGCACGGATACACCGGAATTCATCTTCACCAGGTATTATCGCCGGCCTGGACAACCGACTGGATCACTGAGCGAGGAAAGCAAAGATTGAAAGAGTATGGAATTGCGCCTCCATCGGGATCCGGAAACCGGGAAAAAGTATTGTTTGAAAAGGCTGATGCCGTGCAATGTCCCCGTTGTGGATCGGAGAGTACAAGACTGATCAGTGAGTTCGGGTCCACGGCGTGTAAGTCGCTCTATGTTTGCAACAACTGTAGTGAGCCCTTCGATGCGTTCAAATGTCACTAGTTTACTTTAACTGAAAAAATACTATGTAATGGATACGGTTTTGTTTGAAGTAAAGAATGGAGCAGGGTATATCACGCTCAATAGGGAGGATAAACGTAATGCGTTCGACCGTAGCATGGCAGTGGCTCTGCAGAAACGACTCGACGAGTGCCGCGACGATAGCCGCGTACGGGCTGTTTGTATTACAGGCGCAGGTAAAGCCTTCAGTTCAGGTCAGGACCTCGCCGAGGTTATGAATCCGGATGCTCCCGGGCTGGAGAAAATTATTGCTGAGCATTACAATCCAATTATCACACGTATAAGACAATTGCCTAAGCCAGTGGTTGCGGCCGTGAACGGCGTGGCCGCAGGTGCTGCAGCTAACATTGCCTTGAGTTGTGATATTGTTGTTGCGGCATCATCAGCTTCTTTTGTGCAGGCATTCACGAAAATCGGGTTGATACCGGATAGTGGCGGTACCTATTTCCTGCCGCGACTTGTTGGCTGGCAAAAAGCTTCAGCCCTGATGATGTTGGCTGAAGCCTTAAGTGCCGAAGAGGCAGAACGAATCGGAATGATCTACAAGGTGTTTGTTGATGAAAACTTTGCCAGCGAAACCGAAAAAATAGTCTTGACACTTGCCCGGATGCCCACAAAGGCATTGGCATTAACCAAGGAAGCCCTGACACATTCATTTGACAAAAGTCTTAACGAGCAACTGGATTACGAAGACCGTTTACAAAGCATTGCAGGTAAAACCCGCGACTTCAAGGAGGGTATCAATGCGTTCCTGGAAAAAAGAAAACCTGCTTTTACCGGGGAATAAAAATGGTATAACCGAATGAAGAGTAAATTGCGGTGAGATGGAGAAGACAAATTTTATTGACTATATACGGGTGTTTTGCAGGAGTGGTCATGGCGGAGCAGGAAGCAGGCATTTTATGCGCACCAAGTTTAACCCGCAGGCCGGACCCGATGGTGGCGATGGAGGACGAGGCGGGCACATTATACTGAAAGGGAATAAAAACCTATGGACCTTATTACACCTGCGGTATTATAAAAACGTGCACGCCGAGAATGGTGAAAACGGAAGCGGAAATAATTCAACAGGGCGCAGCGGGAAAGACATAATCATCGAAGTGCCTTTAGGAACAATCGCGCGTGACGAAGAAACGGGGAAACAGGAGGCGGAAATTCTTGAAGACGGCCAGGAAGTGTTATGGTTGAAAGGAGGAAGGGGAGGATTGGGTAATTCAAAATTTGCAACCGCCACCAACCAGGCACCCGAACATGCACAACCTGGAGAACCGGGCATTGAAGGTTGGAAAATACTGGAATTGAAAGTGCTTGCAGATGTAGGACTGGTAGGGTTTCCCAATGCAGGCAAATCAACACTGCTTTCAACAATCACAGCTGCAAAACCTAAAATTGCCGATTACGCATTTACTACCCTCACGCCGCAACTCGGCATGGTAGAATACCGCGATGGAAAAAGTTTTTGCATCGCCGATCTGCCAGGAATAATAGAAGGTGCTGCAGAAGGGCGTGGGCTTGGACACCGCTTTCTACGCCACATTGAACGTAATCCGGTACTCCTGTTTGTAATACCTGCCGACAGCAACGATCATAAAAAAGAATTTTCGATATTGCTGAAAGAACTCGAGGAATATAATTCAGAGTTACTCGACAAACAATTCATCATCGCCATCAGCAAAAGTGATCTACTCGACGATGAATTAAAAGAAGCAATAGCAAAAGAATTACCCGGGAATATTCCACATATATTTATTTCATCTGTGTCGAACAGAGGGCTGATTGAATTAAAAGATATGCTCTGGAGCACACTAAACATGAAATAACAATTTATTTACATCAGACACTTGGAATTGCAGAATATGGGTTCTACATTTGCGTCATCTACTCGAGTACGCTGCTTGCCTGCAGATTCTAAATTTCTTCTGACGATTATACTTTAAGCTTCGCCCTTCCGAATTGCGCCTCCTACGTTTGTCTTGCGAACGATGCAGCCATCATTATTCATTTTAAAATTTTCTTTTTTATGAGAAAGCACATGATGCGCGTTATAAACGCAAACCCATTCAGCAAATTCTTCAGGGCAGCAGCTCTTGTTCTTGTGATAAGCAGCTCTTCTGCAATTACATATGCAGCTGCAACTCCCGCTTCTATCGTTTCAAAAGATCCCGGATTTAACAACACGGTAATCAATCACGTTTCAACAGACAGCGAGTCGTTTCTTTTTGAAGTAAAACTCGACAACACAACAGGTGAAAGGTTTTCTGTGATCATCAAAGACGAAGGAAACAACACCATCTACAGGGGTTGGTTTTCAGACAAAGAGTTCAACAGAAAGTTCCGTCTTCCAAAGTCGGAAAGCAGCAAGGTTACCTTCATCATCAGAAGTGAATCAGGCAAAGCTGCTGAAGCTTTTGAAGTCAACACTAACCGTCGTGTTGTAGAAGACATCGTGGTAAAGAAAGTGTTGTAATTCTATCGCACTTCATCGAGGGATATTTTAAGGTAACATCGTATTGCCTGGAAGCCGCTCCCGGCCTTCTTTAGAAAAATTGCAGTACGTTTGTTATCCTTAAAATATCTATCAGATGAAACGCTTATTTCTGTCGCTTTTACTCGTTGTTTCTCTTGTACGTTCATACGCCGACGAAGGCATGTGGCTCCCAATGCTACTTGGCAAACAGGTGTACAACGACATGGTGAAACGCGGTCTTAAACTCACAAAAGAACAACTCTACAGCGTTAATAAAGCGTCCCTCAAGGACGCTATTATTATTTTCGGCGGGTTCTGTACCGGCGAAATTGTAAGTAACCAGGGATTAATTTTCACCAATCACCATTGTGGCTACGACGCTATAGCCAGCGCCAGCTCCGTTGAGAAAAATTACCTGAAAAACGGATTCTATTCGAAAAGTATGCAGGAAGAAATACCTGCTGAAGGAATTTACGCGGAGTTTCTACTCCGCATTGAAGATGTAACCAAAAGAATACAAGATTCATTGGGTGATCTTTCCGGTGCAGAAAGAGCAGCAAGAACTTCTGCAGTGATTGCTGCCATCAATGGTGAAATGTCGGATCCCTCAAAAAGTATCAACACGCGAATCAGCTCTTTATTTAAGGGCAACCAATTCCTCGCCTTCGTTTACCAACGTTATAATGACATCCGCCTTGTTGCAGCGCCACCGGAAAGTATTGGCAAATTCGGGGGTGATCCCGACAACTGGGAATGGCCTCGACATACAGGGGATTTCTCCGTATTCAGGGCTTACATGAGTAAAGATGGCCAGCCAGCTGCTTACTCCACTGAAAACGTTCCATTGAAACCAAAGTATTTTTTACCTGTATCTATTAAAGGTGTCAAGGATGGCGATTATGCAATGATTTACGGATATCCCGGTAGCACTAATCGTTATGAAACATCCTACGGTGTAAAGCAGTCTATCGACATAAAAAACCCAACATTGGTGGATCTGCGCGGAATACGGCTCGGGTACATATTCCCTTACATGAAGAATGATCCTGCAGTGAAACTCAAGCTGGCGGCAGACTATGCCTCCATTTCCAACTACTGGAAATTCTATGACGGAGAAACCAAACAACTCATCAGGAATAAAGTGTATGAGCAGAAGATAGCGCAGGAAGAAAAATTCATTAAGTGGGCAAAAGGAAAGCCTGAATTCGAAAACATTTTCAGCGACCTGGAAAAGGCTTATGAAGCGTGGAAACCTTATTCGAAACACCAGGTGTATATGAATGAGGGAATCTTTGGTTCACCCTTGCTTGCTTTTGCAGCTTCGTTGCAGCAGGTTGAGAACGCAATTGTAAAAAGCGGTAAATCTGAAGACATCAGAAGAGCAGTGGAATCCGCCGACCACCAACGCGATCAATTGATGAAGTCGGAACATATTCCCTCTGATAAAAAAATTGTGGCTGGTGTGCTACGTAAGTTTTACACCGAGATTGATAAAAACCAACATCCGATAGGTTTCTACGAGAATCTTAAGGGAACGTTTGGTCCTCTTGATGACAGCACCACCTATCTCAAGTATGCAGATCATGTTTTTGCAAATACATTTTTGCTCGACAGTGTGAAATGGAAGGAATTTGTAAAGAATCCCGACGGCACAAAATTGCAGGCCGATCCTGCATTTGCTACATCGAGCGCATTTATGAAGAACTTCCAGGGAAAGTATCTTCCTATGCTGCAGCAGTTCAATGCGAAGAATAATGAAGCTGCACGCCTTTATCTGAAAGGTATAATGAAGATGGATTCCGTGAAAGCGAAGAAGATGTATCCGGACGCCACATTTACCATGCGTGTAAGTTTTGGCAATGTGAAGAGTTATCAACCGCGAGATGCTGTTAAGTACGATTATGCAACTACCATGAAAGGTATGCTTGAGAAATATGTTCCCGGCGATTATGATTTCAACCTGCCGGAGAAACTTCTCGAACTGGCAAAGAAAAAAGATTATGGCCAGTACATCGACAAACAGCGGAACGATCTTGTGGTAGGATTTATCACCAACAACGACATCACCGGTGGAAATTCCGGTTCACCTGTAATTGACGCAAACGGAAACCTGATCGGCCTGGCTTTCGACGGCAACTACGAAGCATTAAGTCACAAGATGGCGTTTGACAGCGACCTGAACCGCACCATCTGTGTGGATGTGAGGTACGTGCTTTGGTGTATTGATAAACTGGGCGGCGCGTCGAATATTATTAAGGAGCTGAAGCTAATTAAGTGAACGGTGAAAGGTGAGCGGTGAGCGGTGAGAGGTGAGAGGTGAGAAGTGAAAGGTGAGCGGAAATTATCCAATTTTATGTCTTTTCACCGCTCACTTTTCACTGCTCACCTTATTCGCCCTCAGTCCTCCGCCCTTTCATTGTCTTTCCACCCCCACATATGCAGGCAGGCAAAGCTGCGGTAGGGCGACCAGCGCCGGCTGATGCGGACCATGTCTTCCCGGAATTTCTTTTTATTCTTTGGGTCGAGACGAAAATGTTTAATCATAAAATTCTGGATGCCGAGATCATCGGGGGCAAATACATCTTCGCGACCGAGGGTGAAAATCAGCAGCATTTCAACGGTCCATCTTCCCACTCCTTTGATGGGAACTAGATATTCTATGATCTCTTCGTCGCTCATTTCGGAAAGCTTCTTTTCGCTCATGTTGTTGTGCAGGGCGAATTGAGCTACGTTCTTCACATAATTCACCTTGGAGTTGGAGAGGCCAATGCCACGTAGTGTTTCGTGAGGTGTATCAAAAATCTGTTGCGGTGTTGGTTCCTTCTTGCCGTATAAATCGAGAAAGCGCCTGTAAATAACGGCGGCCACTTTCACCGACAGCTGCTGGCTCATGATGGATGCGCACAAACGCAGCGGAATATTTTTCTTCCTGCGCAGTTCTATTTCAC
>JAFAGE010000287.1 GCA_023423015.1 Bacteroidota bacterium | reverse complement strand
CCACAATGGATAAGGGATCCTGCAACAAACGGACGTTTCAGCCCAAAGAAAAATGTATATGCAAAAGCACAGTTTGGATCGTTGTCATCAAATGAAACAAGTTTCTGGGGCGCAACACAGATCAATGCAAATAATTACAACTTTATTCGCTTTGCTGATATCCTGTTGTGGGCAGCAGAAGTAGAAGCGGAGATCGGAAGTCTCGATAAGGCGCAGGAATACGTAAACCAGGTGAGAGCACGCGCCGCCGATCCGAACGGATGGGTTTACAACAATGCGGAATATAATGCCAACACAGGAACTTATACAATCACTCCTGACAGCGAACCCGCTGATAAATATGTAATCAATCCATATCCGGCAGGCACATTTAGCAGTAATGGACAGGAGTTCGCGCGTAAGGCCATCCGTTTTGAAAGAAGACTTGAGCTGGCTATGGAAGGACACCGTTTCTTCGACCTGCAACGCTGGGATAATGGTACAGGATACATGGCCGATGTGCTAAATGCTTACCAGTCGCTGGAAAAAAACCGGGCATCGTTTTTCACAACCAACCAGGCTGCGATATTTACGAAAGGTGTAAATGAATTCTATGCCATTCCGCAGGCACAGATCGATATTGAAAATTCGAAAGGCAAAGTAAACCTCAGGCAGAATCCCGGTTATAATTAGTAGTACTGGTTTGGTAAGAGCGGGTGCCGGCGTTTCAATCGGCTCCCGCTTTTCAAGCTTATACTCCGGAGAAATCGGAGAAGAAGTTGTAGAAGGTGACTTCTGTTGGTATCTGCAATTTCTTTCTTAGTCTATATCGGCTTATTTCAACACCGCGTACTGAAATGTTCATCAGCTTGGCAATCTCTTTGGTGGTTAAGTTCATGCGCAGGTAGGCAGATAATTTCAGGTCGGTAGATGTCAGGTTCGGATATACTTCCCTCAATGCTTTAAGGAAATTGCCATGAATATTATCGAAGTGAGCGGCGAACATTTCCCAGTCCTTATCCATTTCATTCTCTGAATTGAATATCCTGATGATCTTTTTAAACTCATTTGCGGAGTGGTCGAATCCCGGATCTTTTTTCAGTCGGATCAATTCGTCTTTAATTTTCGCAAGTAATTCTCCTTTCTGAACAAGGTGCATGGCCACTGAAGCAAGTTCTGAATTCTTTGAGCCTATTTCATAGGTCAGTTGCTGGTTGCGCAATGCGATAATTTCTTTCTCCGATTTTTCCATTTCAAGTTGATGTACATACTGCAGGCGCTTCTGCTCCTCATCGTGTTTTCTTTGTTGTTGCTTCATCAACGCGCGTTGACCACGATAAAGGCCGTAAACAGCAAAACATCCAATAATGTAGTACACGGCGATTGCGGTATTCGTTTGATACCAGGGTGGCAGTATCTTAACAGCGTACGACGCAACAGGTGATTCGTTGCCGAGGTTTGTTTTTGCTTTCACTTCAAAAGTGTATGTACCCGGACTGAGATTGGTGTAATCTTTTTCCGGCTTCTTCGACCAGGCCGACCATTCCTGTTCAAAACCTTTCAGGCGATAGCTGTACTCGAGGCTTGCCTGGCGCTCGAAGGCTGCAGATGAATATTCGAAGTGAAGTGAATTCATGTTGTGAGCCACTTCGCTGTACCTGTTGCTGCCCGGTCTGCCTCCGAAGATGATACTGTCTGCTGCTCCAATAACCTTCACCATTCCGATAGATATGGTTAATGCATCTTTTGTCTTCTTGTATTTTTCATAGTTGATGTGGTAAAATCCTTTTTCTGCGCCAACAATGATGTTCTTTTCGTCGATTGCATTGATGTGATGGAAATTCATCACGAGTCGTCCGGTGAGTTCGGGGAAATAAATAGTTTGTGGTTTGTCGCCGGAAAAGTCAATCACACCGAGTGATTTGCCTTCAACGAACCAGATATTGCCGGCGTTGTCTTCTTCCAGCGTGCGAATGTTTTTTCCATCGAAATACATTTTGAAGTAGGCTGATTCCATAAATGAATCCGATGTGATGTCGTATTCATACACACCCTGTTCAGTAGTTACTACGATCCGGTCTTTTATTTTATATAAGTGATTTTTCACGGAAGAAGGTAGACCGTCTTCTTTTCCGTATAATCTGATTAATGGCTGATCGATCCTGCTGACGTCGATCTTAAAGACGCCGCGATATGGATGTGCTATCCAGATTGTTTTGTTTTTGTCGATGGCTAGGAACCTCGTTGCTTCGTTGAAGTTGATCAGGTTCCCCTTTGGTGTAAACTGGTTATTGTTGTACTGAAAAAAATCGAGCCCATTGTAGTTGCCCGCTATTACGAAGGAGGAACCAAATACGTCCCGGATCGGGCGGAAGGTCCAGAAACCGGTCTGTCGTGAAATAGGAACTGCGCGGTTGTTGTCGATCATGTATGCTCCTTCGTGATGACCCATCAGCAGTCGGCCATTCAGTTCGGTGAGTGACCATGCAGATCCTTCAATGTTAGGGATTGCGTGGAAGTTTTGCCTGATTTCACTGAAGTCTTTTTCGTGGTTGATCGGCACTTTGTACAGGCCGATGGATGTGCCGAGGTATAGTTCGTTGTTGTATGTAATAGAACTGTAACCTACACCCTCGTTAAAGGTTTGCGGATATATATGTTTTATGGCGTTGTTATAGGCGATGAAGTCAATACCATTTTCAAGTCCGAGCCACAGGTTAGAGTTTTTGTCGAGAAACAGGCTGAGTACTGTATTATTTTGCAGGCCGTCGATACGTGTGAGGTTCTGCATCACCTGCCCATGCCGGTTTATGAAATAACAACCTTTGTTGGTGCCGATGCCAATGTAATCTGTGTTTACTCTTGCTGCATTAAGCAGTCGCTGGTTGTATAAAGGATTTTCTTTCGTTAAAGGGAGGCTTGTGAGTTTATCATCATTTAATAGGTAAAGTCCCGCATTTTGGGTAACCACCAGGCTACTGTCATTCCCGCATTCGATCATTGCCACCACGAGAAAGCCGGGAGGATATTGCTGGCTGCTGTTTACCGGCTTCCAGGCACCATTCTTAAACTCCATCAATCCCTGGTTGTAGTCCTGCGCAATGAGTCGCCCATTGTGCTTTCCCATAAAGCGCCATTCACGTTCGGCAGGATAAATGATAACGGTGTTCTTCGTGTACTGGAAAATTTCCTTCTTTGCCCGGAAGAATACATCGTCACCGAAAGGGACAATATCCCAGATGTCGGAGAAGAAGTAATCTTTCTGGGGGACCAGTTGGTTGAGCCCGGTGTATTGGAGCCGGCCATTGTTGTCGGGACTGAAATACCCGAATTCGCTTTGACCCCCTGCATAGATCCGGTTTGCTGAACCAAGAGCTACCGACCGCATGGTAGTTTTATTCGGCAGGGGGTATAACTTCCAGAAAGTGCCGTCAAAGGTGAGTAGTCCTTCGGTGTTGGCGAAGTACATCATGCCATCGCTATCCTGCACCATGTCCCAGTTTTGCATGCCGGCACTATAGTGACTTTTGGAATAATTGGCAATTTCGGGGATGCCGATGGAGTTCTGGCCTGCAAGATTCATGACCAGCATCAAACAGGAGAGGATGCAAGCAGTCGATTTCATGTTGTGCAATGGCTGTTCTGAAAGTTACTACAATTGATGTGGTAAACGGGTGCTGATGGGGCATATAAGCTGAGTTTCAACGGGCATGATGTAGTGATGATGTAGTGGAAGCGGAAGGTAAAATGCATAAATTGGGAACCGGAGCTGTGTCAGGCGTGGGTGGAGCAATAGACTGAGACAGAGAAAGAGAGCGGGAGCGGGAATGAGAACCCGATTATTAGTAAACAATCAAATAAATACATATATGCATACCAGGCGAAGATTTTTAAGAAACTCATCGATGCTTGTTTTGGGGGCAATGGCTGCACCCCGGGTATTTGCCGCTCCGAAAATCAATAATGTAGGTATCCAGTTGTATTCGGTTCGCAAGGAGATGCTTGAGGATGCCACCGGCACCCTGAAGAAACTCGCCAGAATCGGCTACAAGCAGCTTGAATCTGCACGAAGCGCGAAAGGAAACTACTACGGTTTGAAGCCGAAGGAAATCAAACGCATTGTTGGCGACCTGGGTATGACGGTAAGAAGCGGACACGTGCATCTCGACGAAAATTTTCAACGCTCCATCGACGAAGCGGCGGAAGTAGGCCAGCAGTACCTGATCGTTTCAAGCATGCCATCGGAAGGTCAGACAATAGATAACTATAAAAAAGTAGCGGACGCATTTACAAAGGGCGCGGAGCAGTGCGCGAAGTCGAATATTACCTTTGGATATCACAATCACGAATATGAATTTGAATCCGTCGACGGCCAGGTGCTTTATGATGTACTTCTCGACAACACAGACCCCTCAAAAGTTTGCATGGAGCTCGACCTCGGCTGGGTGATTGTTACCGGCAACGACCCCGTGAAATATTTTGAAAAATATCCCGGCCGTTTTCCATTGTGGCATCTTAAAGACATGGATCTCACCAAAAAACACAGTACAGAATTTGGAAAAGGAGGAGTAAACATTTCCAAAATGCTCGACAACGCCGGAAAATCGGGAATGAAATACTTTTTCGTTGAGCAGGAAGAGTATTCGAATAACGCGTTTGAAAGTGTGAAGTATGATTATGATTACCTGATGAAGCTGTAAGGCAGAAGAAGGGCGGAGGGCGAAGGGTGGAGGGCGAAGGCAGAAGGCAGACTTGTCCGCCGAAGCTTCAGCGTAGGTGGAAGGCAGAAGGCAGATTGATTATTCCACTTCGGGGAGGCGGATCAGCGGGTCGAAATTTACTTTCCAGATGTCGAGCTCAAATAAATCACCGTGCTGGTCGAGGTTTAGTGAGGCGACCACGGGAACATTGTCGGCGTCTTTGAATTCAATGTCGAACAAGGTTCGACCGAATTCTCTTCCTTGTTTAGCTTCCCCATGAGGGTAGAGGAGGAGACTTCCCATTCCTCCATCATCCATCGGTGCAACCATAAGGTTTTCGGACCAGCCCTTGTGTATTTTTCCTTGTCCTTCGCGGATCATATAATCTATAAACCGGAGTTCCTGTTCAGTGGGTTTTCGCATCGGCATGCTGCAAAGAAACGAAGAATGGGTGGGGGAAATACAGACTAAGTCTGAGAAATAGACGATACACATTGAATTCTTCAGAGACTATTTTGCCTGCTGAATATTACTTAATTTACAGGAGCCTTTATAGCTGAGGTATGCAAACAATTACTATACAGGTACATAATCGTGACGCAATGAAAGTCATAAGGTCTATGGAAGAAAGAAATGCAATCAGTATAGTCAGGAATGGTAATATTAATATGGAATCTCCAGGCCTCCCGGGAAAACCGTTTGCGCTCAAATCTTTCAAAGATTGGATTGCTGCGGCTGAAGCGGCTCCTTCAATAACAATTGAAGCAGCGCGATCAGAATGGGGAAAACAAAGAAAGGAGTTTCAGCATCTCACTACGAAGTAAGAGTTTCATTGAATGCTATGCAGAATGTTCGTGAGATCATGAATTACATCGCATGCGTACAAGGCCAGCCCGAAAATGTCCCCCCCCCTCTACAAATCAAAAAGCACATTAAAGCCAAATGCTTTCAGCTTGTCTTTTTCAATGCCCATTTTATAGTAAAGTCCTACAGTCAGGCCATGGCCTGCCCAGCTTTCAGATGAAGATGTGAATCGTGCGCCGAGACGGGCAAGTGGTCCGTAGGAAGCACCATTATAATCAGAATGACGGCTTTTTGATATCTGAACTTTGTGATACCCAAACCCGACACCAGCGTAGCCTCCAAAAGTATTTTCGTTATCCCGGAATGATTTCGCACCAAAGTTGTAATCGATCACAACGGGTATATCGTATGCGAATGAAATTCCTGCATCAGAATCATATGTGTTACGGGCGATGCCAAATCCGAGTGCAGGTAACATTCCTACACTGAGAGAATTATTAGTACCCTCAGTCAGGTTGTACCTGGGAAACCAGGTGATGAGTGTTTGCGACATTGCAAAATTACTTTTCGCCCCGGCCTCTTCAATTTTGCCGGTCAACACAGCAATCGTTGCTCCAAAGCTGTGATTCCATTCCTGTGCTGAAAGATTTAATGAACATAACAGCAGCGCGAAGGGCATTAAGTACTTTAACATAGATAGGTTTAAGGGTGCATAAGGTACTATCGGTATCCGGATACTGCAATAGCGCCGATGAACCGATCAGGTTGACTACATATAAACATTTACCCGGGCTATGTTTTTGTAACTAGTGTAATAGCAGACGTATTTGATTTTAATTACACTTGCCGGAGATTCTTAGTTGTCAGAAGCTGTCGCATTCAAACTGATCGATTGCAGTTGTTGCTGCTGTTCCTGCTTAAATGCGTTGAAGGTTTCCAGGGATGTTTCAGGAATTGGAGTGGCGGCAGGAAATTTCTGCCGGTATGGATCTACCTGTTGACCGTTCTTCCAGAAGCGATAACATACATGCGGACCCGTAGCAAGACCGGTGCTGCCAACATAACCAATTACCTGCCCCTGGCGAACTGATTGTCCGCGCTTCACTGCGCGCCTGCTCATGTGCAGGTATTGAGTGGTATATGTGTTGTTATGCCGCACCTTCACAAAATGTCCGTTGTTCCGGTTATATGCAGATTCTATGACTGTGCCGCTTCCTGTTGAAATGATTGGCGTACCGGTTGGAGCACCATAGTCGGTACCAAGATGTGCTTTCCATCTTTTTTGTACAGGATGAAAACGTTTCATCGTGAAACGCGAAGTGATCCGGCTGAATTTGAGCGGTGCTTTCAGAAATGCTTTCCGTAAACTCTTTCCGGATTCGTCGTAATAGTCACTGGCCTGTGTTGAATCAGGCTGAAACTGGAATGCGTAAAAGGTTTCACCATTATGGCGAAATACGGCCGACTTCACCTGGCCGGGTTCTACAGGTTCATCTTTCACGTATCGCTGCTCGTACACTACTTTGAAATAATCACCCTGCTGGATTTTATGGAAGTCGACGGACCACGCGAATATATCTGCCAGCCTCATTGCCAGTGCAGGGTCGCCACCGGCTTTATCCAATGCTTCGTACAGGGAACTTGAGATCACACCGCCGGCTGTTTGCAACTTTGTGGTTACTTCTCTTTTTTTTGCAGTAATAGTTATCGAATCGCGCAGGTCATAAACGATGTAATCGACGGCATTTGGCTGATAAACAAAAAATTGCGCCTTCTGCAAACTGTCTTTGGTACAAAAAATCGTGTACTGGCTTCCTGCAGTAATTTTTCGAACATCAAAAATGGGCTTTGATTTTCGGGCCAGGTTGGCGATCGTGATATTGTCCACACTGTATGGCCCGAGGATGCCGGCTAAAAATTCATTCTTTTGAACGGTATTTTCAATAACGTTAAAGGAGTCTACGGTGAGCCCGAATTTTAAGGGCGACGTATGGGTTTCGGCGACAACTTCCTCTTTGGGAGCTTCGGGAGCCGGGGCAGACTCTCCTGGTGAAAAAACTCCTTTGGCACTTAATAGCAAAGCAGCAACACCTGCAGCAAACACGACAAACAAAAGGTACTTTTTGTTCTTCATCATCTATTGGAAGGGTTATATCGGCCGGAGTGGCAATTAAATTGCGAAAGGTCGCTGATTTTCTTTTATATAGGAACGTGGAGAGGCATTAAAATCTCGTGAAAATTGGAGGGGGGAGCTGAAAGTTTTCAAGGCTATCAAATAAAAAATGCCCCCGGCTTTGCCGAAGGCACTTGTTGCCCGACCTGGATTAGCTCGCGGCTTCGCCGCTCGTGATTGCAGAAGCGCTTTCCATTACCCAAGTGCTTGTCGCCGCTTCGCGGCTCCGGGCATTTCTATTTGTTCGCTTGTGAAAGCAAGCTTTCAACGCTACCAAATAAAAATGCCCCCGGCTTCGCCGAAGGCACTTGTTGCCCGACCTGGATTCGAACCAAGACAAACAGAACCAAAATCTGTCGTACTACCATTATACTATCGGGCAATCCTAAAGAACTTCCTGAAAGGGCTGCAAATATAGGAGGATTTGGGTAATTCTAACCTTTCACAACCACCGAAACTTTCCTGAAAGCGGGGCAATTCTCAGTTTACCTCAACAAGATAATAGTTCTTCTTTCCCTTTTGCACCAACAGGTACTTACCATGCAGCAACATTCCTGTTTCTATTTTCTTTCCTGTATCACTCACCTTGTTCCTGTTGATGCTCACTCCTCCCTGCTGAACCATTTTGCGTGCTTCACCCTTACTGGCAAAGATTGTAGTCTCTGCCAGGAAACTCACAATATCTACGCCATCCGAAAGTTTGCCTGCGGCATACTCATGTTTCACGACGCCTTCCATTGATTCAAGGTCTTCCACGCTCAGGCTCTCAGCAGGTGCATGTTGCTGGGCAAATAACTTCTCTGTGGTTTCTATTGCTTTTTCGTATTCCTCTTTTCCATGCACGAAGGTTGTGATCTCCCGCGCCAACGCTTTTTGCAATGCGCGGGAAGACGCATCCCGCGCATGTTCGGCTACCACTGCATCTATTTCCTCGCGCGTAAGGAACGTAAATATGCGAATCCACTTTTCTGCATCTTCATCGCTCGCATTCAACCAGAATTGGTAGAACTGGTATGGAGATGTTTTCTCTGCATCGAGCCACACGTTCCCCTTTTCAGTCTTGCCAAACTTGCCTCCATCAGCTTTGCGGATAAGCGGACATGTAAAGCCAAATGCTTCGCCCCCGATTTTTCGCCGGATCAATTCAGTACCCGTAGTGATGTTCCCCCACTGATCGCTACCACCCATCTGTAACGTCACCTTTTTATGTTCATAGAGCCAGTAGAAATCATATCCCTGCATCAATTGGTAAGCAAATTCAGTGTAGCTGATGCCTGTTTCCCCCTCGATTCTTTTCTTCACACTCTCTTTCGCCATCATATAGTTAACAGTGATATGCTTGCCCGTATCACGCAAAAAATCGATGAACGATATTCCTTTGAACCAATCGTAGTTGTTTACCAGTTCCGCCCGGGTTTCCTGTTCGCTCCCGAAATCCAGGAAACGGGATAGCTGGTTGCGTATGCCCTCCACATTTTTTTGCAGTTGTTCTTCCCCCAGCAGGTTGCGCTCCTCGCTTTTACCGGTCGGGTCGCCAATCATGCCGGTAGCTCCGCCAATCAGGGCCATGGGTTTATGTCCGGCCTTCTGAAGGTGCAGTAATAGAAGGATGGGTACCAGGCTGCCGATATGAAGTGAGTCGGACGTAGGGTCGAAGCCGATGTATCCTGTAACACGTTGTTTAAGAAGATGTTCCTCTGTTCCGGGCATCACATCCTGCAGCATGCCCCGCCATTCCAGTTCCTTAATCAGGTTCATATCGCGATGATAATTCTAAAAGAAATAGTAAATCAATCAATTGCGCAAAAATAAGGAATAGACGATGCCCGGCTTAAATATGCAATAATTTACCCATTGATGCCGTTTGATTTAATGGTCAAAACTGCAGTGTTAAAACACCGGTTTAACCCCTAAACAACCATTAGCTGCCAATAGCTTATACCGAAAATTGATCCATGAAAAACGTTTACTTCCTGGCTGTGTTTGCAGTTTGCGCCTTTCTGTGTCCCGAAAGCCAGGGGCAGTTTCGTAAATATTCGAACGAGTTTTTGAATATCGGTGCCGGCGCACGAGGCCTTGCTATGGGTAGCGCCCAGGTAGCTTCTGTAAGCGATGGTACTTCCGGGTATTGGAACCCTGCAGGACTCGTCAACGTAAAAGACGAACCCCAGCTGAACCTGATGCACGCAGAATATTTCGCGGGCATCGGCAAATACGATTACGCCAACCTTGCAATTCCTTTAAAAGACAATAAACGTGTACTGGGTTTGTCGCTCCTGCGCTTTGCTGTCGACGACATTCCGAACACCATCTTCCTCGTAGAGCCCGATGGCACCATTAACTTCAGCAATATTTCCAACTTCTCTTCTGCTGATTACGCGTTTCTTATTTCGTTCGCGCAGAAAGTAAAGCTGAATAAAAACAAACAGATCAGCGGTGGATTAAATGCGAAAATTATTCACCGCAAAGCTGGTGAC
>JAFAGE010000283.1 GCA_023423015.1 Bacteroidota bacterium | reverse complement strand
CTGCCTGCTGCCTGCTGCCTGCTGCCATCTGCCCTATGCCCTATGCCCTCCGCCCTGGTCACTCTGCCTTATTTCCTAATTGCTACAAAGCTTCCGGAATGTGCAGCGTAGCCTGTGAGATCGTACTGGAAAGAGATCATATCATCGGGGCTGTTTTTGGTAGAGAGTGTGCCGTTTCCTACGATGGTGATTGATTTGCCGCTCGGGTTAGTGAATGTCTGAGAAGGGATCTTTAATGTCTTTCCTTCAGCAATTGATTTCAGCGGCACGTTCAGGAACCCGCCAAAGCCGCGGATGTTGAAATTGTTACCGCCGGTATTTTCGATCTTTAATGTGTACGAATCGTCGTCGTCTGTTACTACATATGAGCCTGCGAAAGGAGCTGTCGCCACAGTTGCCTGTTCGTCTTTTTTGCTGCAGGATACTAATAAAAAGGAAGCTGAAAGAACTGTAAGAGCGAAGTTGCGAACGATTGAAAGTGTCTGTTTCATTTTGGTTTGTTTTTGTTATTTTTTGTGTTTGATTTCGATTGACGAGGCAAAACTAGACTCACAATCGCCGGTCTGTTAGAACTACGGTAACATTGAATAACAGTAACGTAACAAAAATTAAAACAGTTGAAAATCAGTAGATTAGTTCTTAATTGTCTGTAACATTTCCTGGCACTTTTGTAACATGCTGCGAAAATGTTTCATTCGGGCTCATATTGTACTGTTCGCGGTAGCATTTTGAGAAATATGAGAGATTATTGAAGCCAACTTCGTACGCCACTTCCGACACATTCCCCGATTTTGCCTCCAGTAGTTGCTTAGCTCGCTTCAAACGCATGATGCGTAGAAAGTCTCCCGGCGTTTGCCCGGTGATTGCTTTGAGCTTTCTGTGCAGTTGCATACGGCTTAAACCTACCTGTTGACCAAATTTTTCCATGTCAAAGTCCGGATCACCCATGTAGGTCTCAACAGTTTCCATAACACGGTCGAGAAACTTCTGATCCATGGAAGAAACCTGCACCTTTTTCGGTGCGAGGTGGAGTTCTTTGCTGAATTTTTCGCGAAGCATGCGGCGACTTTCGATGCGGTTTCTGACGCGCACCATCAATTCTCGGCTGTCGAAGGGCTTGGTCAGGTAATCGTCGGCACCGGTTTCAAGGCCTTTCAGCTTTGCATCGTCGCTGGCCAGGGCCGTTAATAATATAATAGGTATGTGGCTGGTCCTTTCGTCGCCTTTGAGTTTTGCACATAGAGTGATGCCATCCATTTCCGGCATCATCCAGTCGCTGATCACCAGGTCGGGTATCTTGTTATATGCAGCATTTAATCCTGCCTTTCCGTTATCAGTGGTGAGAACATCGAATTCAGGCTCAAGTGTTTTGCGGATATATTCGCGGAGATCTTCGTTGTCTTCTACTATTAATATGGTATTCCTGTTTTCGTCCGATTCCGCGATTGTAGCGGCAACAATTTCCTGAACGGCCGGTACAGCAATAATTTTTGCAGGTGAAGAACTGCTGTAATCTGCTGATGCGGGTTCTTCAGCGGGTACAAATGGCAGTTGCACTACAAAGCGTGCACCTTGATCATGATTTTCTGCATAAATTTTTCCCTTGTGCAGTTCCACCAGTTCTTTGGTGAGTGCCAATCCTATTCCTGTGCCCTGTTCGTCGCTATGGTATTGTTGCCCCTGGTAAAAGCGGTCAAATATTTTTTCTATCTGGTCGTGCGCAATTCCGTTGCCGCTATCCTGCACGAATATATTTATTCGTTCATCTTCCACCACGGCATCGAAGTGAATTTTTCCTCCGATGGGTGTGTACTTAAATGCGTTCGAAAGCAGGTTGTAAATGATCTTTTCTGTTTTGTCTATGTCGAGCCGGCAGAATTGGTCAGGCTCAGGCAGGCGATTCGTGAAGGTGATCTGTCGCGACATTGCCAAAGAGCTGAATGAACCACAGGCTGCTGACAATAATTTACGCAGGTCGCAGCTTTCGAGAGATAATTTCATCTTTCCCGCATCAAGCTTTGAAAGGTCGAGCAACTGGTTGATCAGGTTCAGCAGCCTCCTCGCGTTACGGTTCATCACTTCCAGTTGTGCAAGCTGCCCGGCGTCGTTGGTATCCCGGATAGTTGCAATGCGGTCGTTCAGGCTATTCAGAATAAGTGTAAGTGGAGTTCGGAATTCGTGTGAAATGTTTGCGAAGAAGGTCGACTTCACCTGGTCGAGTTCCTGTAATTTTTTCGTTTGCTGTTCCAGCCGTTTCGATTGTTCTGTAAGCTGATTGTTTATTTCCTGCAGTTGCTGGTTGTTTTTAATCTTCAACCGCTGCCGGCTCACTATCAGTGTGGCAATTACCAGTAATGCCACCAGGCCTGCAACAATAGTATTCCGCCTGAAAGCCAGCTGCTTCTGTTCGGCCTCCATTGCGTCAATTAACGCCTGCTTCTTTTGCGTTTCGAAATTTGCCTGCAGATGTGCGATGTCGTAAATATTCCCGGTGCTTTTGATGGAGTCGCGGGCTGCAACATATTTTACATAGTTGTTGTAGGCTTCGCGATAATTTCCCTGCGCTACCGCCAGCTCCGAAAGAATGAGGTAGATCTGCTCCAATATATTATTGTCGTTGATCTGTTTCGCGAGTGTAAGTGCGCGGTTCGCAATGACAGAGCTTTGCGCGATACGTCCCAGTTCTTTGTGCGACTTTGCCAATCCTACCAGGGTGTGCAACATGCCATCAGTGTCGCCGTATTCTTCCTGGATGGCAATTGCACGTGTTAAATAATTGAGCGCGCTGTCGTACTGTTTTTTATCAACGTAAGCCAGGCCGATGTTCGACAAAGCAACACCCCGGCTTTCCTTTTCTTCTTCACCCAGGAAATCAAGGGAAGCAAAAAAATAATGAAGCGCGCTGTCGAATCGTCCCTTACCCAGGTAAGCGGTTCCGACATTGCTGTGCGTCATGCTCCGGAAATGGTTTTCCATCCCATACTTATCCTGTATAGCAAGCGCTTTGAAATAATATTCAAGCGCCCGGTCAAAATCTTCCTGCTCGTTATACACGTTACCGATGTTGTCGTACACCCCCGACTTTTCATCTTCGATTTTGTACTTATCCCAGATTTCGAGCGACTTCAGGTAGTACTCAACAGCAGTAGAAAGCTGTCCTTGTTTCCAGTAGATAAGCCCGATGTTGCTGAGCACATGGCCTTCACCGGTGTAGTTGTTATTTTTTTTGTGGGCCTCAATGGCTTTCTGATACCAGTTGATGGCTTCGTCGTACTTATTCTGCTGATAGTATCCTACTCCCACGTTATTGCAGGCTGATGCGAGACCGCGACCAAATCCAATTTGTTCGGCAATTGCAACCCCTTCGGTTGCGTATTGAATGGTGATCTGCGGATCAATGTACCAGAATGCGGAAGCGAGGCGGTTGAGAATGTTGACGCGGGTAGTGTCTTGCGCGTTGGGCAAAACTTTTTTCAGGCTGTCGATATAGGGCGACTGCGCAATGCCCTGGCCGGAAAACGACAACCAGGTGACCAGCATTACCAAAAGGCGGGGCGTTGTCATGGAGAACTGTCACGGAAGATAGCAAAAAAAGGCTGATGCAGATGTAGAATGGAGATCGGAGAATGGGAACGGAGAACCGAGAGCGGAGGGCGGAGGATTTAGGGCGATAACTTCTCACGTCTCATCATTCACGTTCTTTGCCGTTTGCCGCCATTGCAGTATACCCGCTCTCCGCTCCCCGTTCTCCGTTCTCCATCTGCAAGTTGAATAACTCGCCATTTCGCAATTGGAGAATAACATTGCACTTATCAAGTGTGCCGGTTCGGTGAGTGATCAGAAAGGTCGTGCGGTGTTCCATGAGGCGTTCGATTGCCTCCATGATCTCTTTTTCGTTGTGTATATCGAGTGCGCTGGTGGGTTCGTCGAGTATTAAAATGGGAGCGTCTTTAATAAACGCACGGGCTATGGCAACACGCTGGCGTTCGCCTCCCGATAAGGTCATGCCTTTTTCGCCTACCAGCGTATCATAACCATCAGGCAATGCAGCTATAAAATCGTGAGCGTTGGCCAGTTTTGCTGCTTCCACTATCTTATCCATATCCATCTCCTCTGTTCCATATGCGATGTTCTCTGCAATGGTGGTTGAAAATAACACAGATTCCTGCAGCACGAGTGCAAATTGCTTACGATAATCGGCAAGCAGGTATTGCTTCGCGTCAAAGCCATCCAGGCATACTGTGCCATGATGCGGATCGTAAAAACGCATCAATAAGTTGAAGATGGTCGATTTGCCTGCACCTGATGATCCAATAATTCCCACCTTATCTCCAGCGCGAACAGTAAACGATAAATTCTTCAACACAGGTGTTCCTGGTTTGTAAGAGAATGCCACCTGTTTGAATTCTACTTCTCCGCCAGCGCGATCTATGCGTAAAGGATGAGCAGCTTCCGGAACTTCTTTTCTTTCTTTTTCCAACGTAAACACGCGTTCAAGACTCGTAATCGACGATTGTATTTCGTTCAGGTTCCTGCTTATCTTTTCCATCGGTGTATAAAGCTGAGCCAGATAAGCCAGCACCATTGTAAGTACACCAAGCGATATCTCCCCGCTTTGCACATGCATTGAACCGAAATAGAAAAACATGGCTGTTCCCGCTGCATATAACATTCCTACCCGGAAATAGAAAAACGCACCTATGCGCGCAACGTTCATCTGCCCGCGCATTGCTGCATTCGTTTTGTTCATGAAGCGTGCGCTTTCCTTTTTCTCCTGTCCAAAAGATTTTACAAGGCGCATCGAAGTAAGCACTTCCTGCGCCACACCCATGGCGCTGCTTTCATCTGCTTTTACTTCTTTCCATCCCTTTTTCAGTTTTCTTGTTGAATGCCTGATCAGTAATGCCATCGGTGGAATAAGGCAACAGGTAAGTAAACCAAACTGCCAGTGTATGCTGAACATAATTACCAGGAGGCTCACCAATGTTACCACCGACGTAAGAATGGGAGAGAGGTTGCCGATGATCAATGTGCGAATAGCAGAAGTATCGTGCTGCAACCGGTAAATAGAATCTGCTGTTCCTTTACGATCGTGATATGAAAGCGAAAGTTGCTGAATATGATCGAAGAGTGAAGATTTGAACTTCCTGACCAGCTTTTCGCCGGTAAACGTGTTCAGCATCCAGATACAAACGCTGTAAATATTTTCGAGCAATGCAACAACCAGCACCAGCGCAATCGCGATCCATACCACATGCATGAACGAATATTCAAAACCGGCAGGAAAGAAGAATGTAATAAATCCAGGCATCGGCCTGTTGCCGAATCCACTATCAATTAAAACTTTCAATGCAAGCGGCTTCAGCAGGAACAGCGGACTTGCAACGAGGTTTAATACAAAAATCGCAGCCACGTGCTTCCAATAGGCACGCGACCGCCGAAAACTTTCCTGTATTACCTGGTAAGCTGTCAAAATTATAAACCGTTTATTAATTTATTTAGCACCATGTTGCTATCAAAATAATCGCCTGCTATTTCCAAAGCACGCCTGCTGTGAAGATCATAGTTGCCAAATATTTCTCTTACCGCATCCAGCGCAGATGCTTTATCGGTAAATGCAATCACTCCCTGACCGGAAGGTATGTATTTCGACCAGGCCGTTTCCTGTGTTACAACCGGCCGTGTGGCAGCAAGATAACAGGCAGACCGGCAGCTGAACAATCCGCTGTTGGAACTCACATATGTTTCTTTGGCTACTGAAAACTCTGCCGCAGAATTCTGAATATAACTCCTGTACGCGTCTGGCGTTGCGATGGTTTTTCCAGGCTCTGAAATTTTCCATCCACTTGCCTGCAATTGCGATTTGTCAGGAGGATTCTCTGCTTTCTTCGACACAGCAAGATTGATGTTGAATTCTGCATCACCAAATAAAGCGGGCAGGTCTGCAAATTTTATAAACTCAACATCCTTCTGTCCGTAGCTCTTGCCACCATATTCCAGTTTGCTGCGTACCGACCAGTTCATCACCGTGGTAAATGCAAACTTTGGCGGTGTGGTCAACTCATTTCGCCAAAGTTGGATACAAATTGGCTGTCTTGTTGTCTGCCATTTAAATCCGTGTTGCGGAATTAGACAATCCGGCGAACCTATATTTTCTCCAAATGTGAAATAGTGCGTGTAATCATTGAATGTAAAAGGCGTAGTGGCATAGTTCGGATCTCCGTTGCCTGTTGGTTCTTCGAACGACTGCAATTGCGTAAACATCGGGTCAGAGTCGATCAGTACTCTCGCAGGGATGCGTTGATATTCATTGCGCATCACCGATGCGGCAGACACATTTATAAATACGTCTGCTGTGCTGCATATTTCTTTCACCTGCCCGGTGCTCAGCCCATAACATTTCCGGCTGTATGTGCACCGGTACGCCCAGCGATCAGCAAGACCGAAGGATTCCATTACCGATTTTAAATAATTCACGGTATCGTAAGGATCATCCCATGCACGCTCCGATATACGGTAGGTAGCATATTGACCGGTGTCTTCAATGTAGTATACGTCGTGACCGAGTTGTTTGAGACCAAGTACATACTGTATGTAATCCCAGGTAACGCCTCCGGTAGGATACAACCCGATAAAACCGCTCACTATAATCCTGAGTTTCCTCACGCATTTTCTTTTAACAGGTTCTCATCAAAATTCCGGATCTGCCCTATGAAATCCCTCTTCCTGCTGTTGATGATTTCCAATGCACGCGTACTGCACCTGATGGCTTCGCGCCGCGCCTGCGGTGTAAGGCAGAAATCAAACGCCTCCTGCAGCTGTCCGTACTGGAGTGTGTCTGCACCAAATACTACCGGCCAGTCTAATGCTTTGGCCTGCAGGCTCACTTTCGCACCGCCGGCAATCGGGTCAATGGCAATTACAGGTACATGATGTTTTATGGCCAGAACGGTGCCGTGCAAACGGGTAGTGATAACTACATCCATTTTTGAGATGAGCGACTCTATCTGGTCGGCCGTATTCAATCCATACTTATTATTGACAATAACTGTGTCAATGGGCACTACACTCAAATCCCTGCTTTCTACCAGTTTTGCAATAGCTTCATTAGCTGTATCGTGCAAGGCCCTTTGGCCATATTCTTTTTGTTTGTGTGCATAAATAACTCCCACTACCGGAACCTTTCGCGGCTCGGCAGCCATAGCCAGATCGGGATAGGAGCTGTAAAAATTATCACGTTCATACAACAGATCAAAGGGGTTCCACTCTTCCAGCCGTTGCAGCAGCGAAAGATTCATGCCGGTTAAACGGCAATGCGAAAATCTGTCTAAAAGTTCAGTCACAGGCCAGCCATTGCCGAAAGGTCCACATACAAAAATGACGTCGCTGTACATTTCAGCATTCACCTGTTTCCAGTCCACTGCTTCTTTAATTTGAAGTTCAGCATTGGCTGCAACGTTGTAGCCGATGCCTGCTTCGTCGAGCCAGCGGCACACTACATCTTTACACATCAAATCGCCGGCTGTGGTACCCATACCTTCGAAACTAAACCAGCCAGTTACTAATACACGCATCTTTTTGGGTTTCAGATCAGTTTAATATTGCATTTTGAGCCACGTGCTCGTAATAATCTTCATTCTCGCTGATAAGCAGGTTCACAGTTCTTTTCTGCGCCGGCTCCTTCATCAGTTTTTCCGCCTCGTCGATGGTTGTCCATGCCGCAGCGATAGTTCTGTTTGCCTGGTAACTGCCATGCAGCACACGACCTGCAATAAGTATTGCCATTCCCATCAAAGCTGCCACCAGGTAGTATTGTTGTGCAACGGCTGCAATCAATATGAATGATAGCAGCACTGTCGCAATCAGTTTTGTAGCGCTTGAAAAATGTGTTCTTTTATTTAATCGCACATATTGTTTGCCACCGCCATGTTCTTCAACCAGCAACTGCAGTTTCTTTTTGGTAAACATATCGGAGGTCACCTGCAGATCCCATGCATCAAATTCGCCGCCTGTTTTTACTGAAGTTTTCATGTGCAGCAGGTTGCTTTCCAGCATCGACAGCCAGTCGTCTGCGGAACGCCATTTCTCCGACCAATGTGGGTTAAAAGCAGCTGCAACTTTTGCAACTGGTTCATCCGTACGAACCACGCCTCTTTCTCGCCATGGTGTTAAGCCATTTTTCAACCTGCCAATAAGCCTTGCAACCGGTTGGATAAAATGCAGCGAAGTTGTTATCAGGAGGTATTTAGTTTTGCCTCTCAATTCGGGAAAGCGACGTATATTTTTTTGCGCGCTCTTAAAGCTTTGAATTAATGGAATAGTAACGCTGATTGCAAAAACGATCCACATAGGTTGTAGTACTTCAAGGAAAATTCCTCCTATGCTTACTATTCCCAATAGGAAGCTCACCAGGTACCATTCAGGCATCAGCGGAATTGAAAATACATAGTGCCCGCCGGGTTGATATACCGATTGGAATAAATTCGAACCCCATTTGCCGTAGGCAATTTTCTTTTTATTCAGTTGCAGTGGGCTGGTATTACTGTTTCCATAGATGCTTCCGCTCCAGTTGAAATGTCCAAGTGAGTTATATCGTTCAGGCCATTTTTTCTCGAGCAATGCTTCTGCTTTGCCATAACCCTTCTGCTGCTTCCAGTATGTTCGTATCGAATTCCGGCGATGGTGCCACACAATAGCGGCCGGATGAAAGCCGATGGCGTAACCTTCGTGTTGCAGACGCCAGCAGATGTCTACATCGTCTCCTGCTGCGCGATATACCGGGTCGAATCCACCAATTTCGATCAGCACATTCCTGCGGAATGCCATGTTGCAACCGGGGATGTGTTCTGCAATTTCATCGGAGAGTAAAACATGCATGGGGCCACCGGGTGAACATGCTATGCATTTGGCAATTTTCCCATCTTCTGCAGGCACCAGGTTTGGGCCGCCGATCGCTGCGTGTTCCGAATTGGCAAAAGCGATGTTCAGGTAACTCAGCCAGTCTTCACATGGAAAAGCATCATCGTCGATGTATGCCACAATTTCTCCCTGCGCGAACGACATTCCAAGATTGCGGGCATTGCTTAAACCGCGGTTTGGTGTGCTGATCAGTTTTACAGGATATTGTTTGACGATGTCGGCAAGCTTGTCGGTAGAACCGTCGTCTACAACAATAACCTCGTAGTTGGAATATTTCAATCTTAATATACCCTCTATGCACTCAGCAATTGTTGCTGATCCGTTGTATGAACAGACCACCACTGAAATCAATTTTTCTTCGCGTTTGCCGAGAGGTAATTGTCTCAATGTACTTGCCACGCTTTGCAGTGCAGGCTTTGGCTGCCGCGCGCGTGAAACAAGTCCAAAATCCCAATCCATAATTTCACTGCCGCCTCTCCACCATTCGTCGGTCCACGCAAACACGAAAAGTCCCGCACAGCCGTCATCGAAAATGCGAGTTGCCTGCCACGACAATGTGCTTGCTTGTTTTGCTGTCCCGTTTCTCTGGCTGTCTAATCCAATTTCTGCAAGAACGAGTGGTAAATTATCACATAGATTATGCAGCCTCATTAAATACGCGTGCAGTTTCTCTTCGTTTTCGAGGTACACGTTGAAGCTGTAAAAATCCAGGAATGAGAGGTCCAGGTATTCGGTGGTAGGATAGTTTACATAGGTAACCAGCGCGCCGGGATCGGCGGTCTTTACTGCGTTGTATAATTTTTTGAGAAATGATTCAATTCGTTGGGCGCCATACCATCTTACAACAGGCGCTGGAATTTCGTTGCCGATGGTAAAGCAGAGGATTGCGGGATGTTGCCTGCAGGCTTTTACTTCGGCCGTAACATTTGCAATAATATTCTGCACACGGTTATCATCGTCGAGAAAGGCGATGTGTTGTTCCCATGGCAGACCAACCATTACACGTAGGTTATGCCTGGAAGCAGCATTGAGCAGGAAAGTTGGGGGAACCGTGTATGTTCTCACACTGTTAAAACCATTTTCGCTCATCTGCCGGAAGTCTGCATCTACCTGTTGTTCAGGCGGAAACTGGCCATAATTTTCCGATGGAGCAAAAGTGCCGTAGGTAACACCTTTGATGAAAAATTTTTCATTGCCGCAGTAGATGAATTTTCCTTTTACCAGCGGCCTGGTAGTATAAAGGAAATTGTTTTCGCCCTCGCGAGTTAAATTGTTGTTCATAGTTTGTACTTGATAATTGACCAGAGGCAACAATCATCGAAAAGTGTGTGAAGAAGTATTCGATTAACTGGTGAGGATACTGGATAGGAGTTGCGACATCGGATTTGCAAGCACTATGCCAGAAATGGCAAAAGGCAGGAATGTCGGGCAAACGGCAATAGGAAATGAAAGTAATTGAGAGATGAGAGATGGCAGATAATGGATAGAACGAGAACGTGGAGCGGAGAAAAGTTTTTCTTCTGCTTTTGGCCTTTACTTACTGCCTTGCACGTTTCCTTCTTTCAATTTTTTTCCTTTTCTTGTTTTTAGATCCGAAACAAATCCGACTATGAGAACAATCAATCTTCTGGGGATCACCCTATTAGTAACTTTCAGCGTTTTTTCCTGTAAAAAAGATTCCGGTGGAAGCACCACGTTAAGAGTAAAATTGACCGATGCGCCTGCCTCGTTCGAAGAGGTGAACGTTGACCTGAAAGAAATCAGAATAAAACTTGAAGGCGACACTTCCAGCTGGCTCTCCATGAAAACAGAAGCCGGCATTTACAACCTGCTGGAGTTGCAGAACGGCGTTGATACTCTCATCTCCGAACTGGTACTGCCACAGGGCAAAGTGAAGGAAATAAGACTCGTTCTTGGCCAGGAAAACAGCATTAAGGCGGGAGGCGAAGTATTTCCACTAACCATCCCGAGCGGAAGTGAATCAGGTCTGAAAATTAAAGTAGACAAAGAGCTCCGCGGCCCTGTAGATTCGTTGCTGATTGATTTTGATGCAGCGCTGTCTGTTAAGAGTGAAGAGGGAGGATATAAACTTCGACCTGTGGTTAAGTTGGTGTATTAAAGGTGAGCGGTGAAAGGTGATTATGACTCTCAATGGCTGTGCTTCTCCTTATAATGTTTCATTAATTCATCGCCGCCATAGTCGCGGAGCAGGTCGCGGACAACCGTATGCACATGATTGGCGTTATTTTGAGTGTTATCGTATTCGATGATGATGGTAGGGCCTGTTATGCGATAATAATGCGGATGTCCGGGACCTGTTTGCATGTGACCAGCCCAGGCAAATTTCAGTTTGTCAAATCCGGCTTTTTTGATGTCGTCCATCATCGTTTGCGCGAATGGTTTTTTATAACGTGTGATGTACAGGTTGACGAGTTCAATAAATTTCTTCTGCTGGCTCGCGTTAAGTTGCGAATAGGAAATTCCTTTTGGATCATCGATGATTGCCTTTCGTTTATTGCCGGTTAATATCTCACCGGGTGCATCATCGCTGATGAAGGCGGTTTTCAATTGTTCTTTCGATAACGAGTGTACAAATGCGAGCCCCGTTTCCCGTTCTTCTTTCAGAATCTCTTTTCCTTTATCGGGACCTTGCGGCACTATCGCGGGATTTGATCCCAGGAAGCCAGGCGTACCCGACACAATGGTATTGTTTTGCGAAGAGAAGTTGAAAGAAACATGATGCCCTTCGAAGCGCCACCCCCAGATTTCATTTGCGCCCGGTGTTCCGAATATGGCGAGGAAATATTTAGCCGGGTCGCGAAAATGGTCGTCGGGTCCGCGGTTTTCCAGTTCCTTCAACAACACTTCCAGTTCAATTATTTCATGCACTTTTTTGATGGTGGCGTCGGTGAGGGCATTATTCAACAATTTGAATGCTGCGTCTTTCTGTGCCTTCGACATGTCGCCGATTGGCAATCCTTTGCGATCGTCGATAGGGAAGTAGTGGAAATTGTAACGTTCGTCGCTGGCAAAGGGGAAGAGGGTAAGTTTCTTCTGTTCATTGCTGAGCGTGCTAATGAAAGCAGAGGCATCGGCAGCGAGGTCTTGAGCCGCAACGCGGGCGCCGATCAAAGCAAAGCAGATGATTAGAATAATGAAACGCATGGCAGGCATTTGCGATGGAAGATACGTAAATGGGCAGAAGGCAGATGGCAGATGGCAGAAGGAATAGGGCGGAGGTCGGAGGGCGGAGGGCGGAGGTTAGAAAGCATTAGGCATAGGGCATAAGGCAAATGGCAGAAGGCAGATGGCAGAAGGCAGATGGCAGAAGGCACTCTCCGTTCTCCGCCCTCCGCCCCCCTCTGGCAAAATCATAAAGCAATTTCTTCAGGTTGTCCCGATTTCATCCTATATTTGCCGCCCTGAAACAGGATGCCCAGATGGCGAAATTGGTAGACGCACTGTGTTCAGGTCGCAGCGCCGGCAACGGTGTGCTGGTTCGAATCCAGTTCTGGGCACAAGGCCTCGTCCGCGTAGCGGATGAGGCTTTTTCGTTCAGGAGCGCGCTGCTCATTTATCTTTCAATAATTCCTCCCAGGTCCACGGAGTTTTTCGCGCAGCGTATTTGGTTCGTATTTTTTTAACGTCGTCCGGGGTTACCATCAGCGAATGAAGATAATCAGTCGGCAACCCGGGAAAACTTTGCATATTCAGATCAAAGAGTACATAACTTAACACCGAAGCAATCCATTCATCGTCGTAGGCCTTCATCGGCATCATGATATCCGGATAACTAATTCCTTCCACAGGCCCCTGCAATCCATGTAGCAATATTTTGATCGAAGATGGCTTATCGTTGAGTAACCTGATTTTTCCAATGAGTGGCGGTGCCATTTTATTCGGTAATCCCATCCCTTTTGGACCATGACACGACGCACACAATGAACCAAAAATTTCTGACCCTTTGATAACCCGGTTGCGCGCAGTTTCATTTAGTGCTACAAGCCTGGAACCAAATTTTTCTTTCTCGCCGTTGTCGGCAAGCATCGTGTTGATAGCGGAAATCAAAGGATGAGATTCGTTATTTTCAATTATATCTTTTACAGCATCGCTCGTGTCAGGTGCCATTCGGTTCAACGATAAAATCACCTGCCCTAGAACTTCTTTACTGCTGTCGCCTTGAAGCGCTATTACTTTTTTCAGAATCTCGTCATCATCGAATCTTTCTGCAATCCGGATTGCCGCTTTCCTGATGTGCCGGTCCTCATCATTCAATGCAGCCATCAGCGTGCTCTTATCAACTTTTGCCAATCCATCTAATGTCCATAGCGCGTGTAATCGTGCAATGCCTTCCTGTTTTTCTTCAAAAACTTTCTGCAGTAGTGGAAGCACGGTTAAATCATTCCGAACAATTATTTCTCTTTGAGCGTTGTCGCGCCACCATCCATTTCGATGTGATAAATGCTTTACCAGTTTTTCAACTGGCTCGTCGAGCATCTTTGGCGCAGCGCCCCGTTTGCTGTTTTCGTGCACGAGCCGGTAAATACGCCCTCTTCTTACATTCTTGTCGAGGGCTTTGCTTTTCACCTGTTCATAAATCGGCATGCCTGGTCTCACCCACTCCGATTCCTGGATGATTCCCCGGTACATATCTACGATGTACAGGTAGCCATCCGGCCCGGTGTATGTATTCACAGGCCGGAAATGAAAATCGCTTGTAGTTATAAATTCATCCGCCTGGTATGCATTGCTCACCTTGATTACGCCATCGTTTTCTGTGATTTTCGCACGGCGAATTAGTCGGCCCACCGGCTCACACGCAAAGTAATCTCCATACATCGAAGGTGGCAACTGATCGCCACGATATACACTTTGTCCGCAGACAGATGTGAATTCAATGAGCGTACTGTCTTCACGTAACCGCGCATTCGCGTCGGGCGTCTTCACGCCGGGCCAAACCAGCCGGAAAACGGAATCTTCTGCCCGGTCAAACAAATCGAATTGGCCATATTCAGGACTTACGTGAAAGCCGCTGGCGGCAACACCCGAGGCAGCCCTGCTGAAATATATTCTGCCAAAGTCGTCGTGGGTTAATCCCCACTGTCCGTTGTTTCCGTAAACGAGCGAATCTGCTACAAATTCTTTGTTGACATACCGGTACACTTCAGCGTCTGTGGTCACATGAATCCGGTTATCGATGTTCCAGTCCAAACCTGACCGCTGATGTTCTATATTGCCATAGGCCCTGACGGGCTTGCTGTAAACAATTCTTTTTGTATCGGCTGAACCGTCGCCATTTTCGTCTTTGTAGGCATGTATGTCGAACGTGTTGGTTTCATTCACGAATAATTCATTCCCCACACATAAGATCATCCTGGGAGATGCAAGACTATCTAAGAATACGGAGCTTTTGTCCATTCTGCCGTCGTTGTCTGTATCCTCCAGTAGCATGATGCGGCTGCGCGGCTCATCCTGCCCGTCGGCATCTACCGTCTGCATATATGTTTCCATCTGGGCAACATACATACTGCCGTTGCAATCCCAGGCAATGGCAACCGGCTCCGAAATCAGTGGTTCTGCAGCAACAATTTCGAGCCTGAATCCTTTGGGAACCCTGAAACGCTTCACGCTTTCTTCTACGGTTAGCGGCTCAAGCGATGGGTTTGTTTCCACGGTACGCATATGCTCAAATCCCATATACTCATCCGCGCGTGTTTTCGTAGCCGGAGAAATATTACAGGAAACAAAAAGCAAAGCAAAAACCGGCAATAACAATCGTAACATGTACATCAGTGTAATTTGAAGAAGTTTTCGGATTTAATTCTATATAATTATATTTACATATAACCCATTAAACCCCAACATGCGAACCTTAACCTTTACAGCCCTGCTGTTGCTGACAGCAATATGCCCGCTGCTTGCCCAGAAAAACTTCAAACCCGCTACTGTTGTACTTGCTAATGGTGATTCCATCCGCGGATTTATCAGGCACGACAACTGGAGAATCACTCCCTCAAAAATCAGGTTTAAAAAGGATGAAGTTTCCGAAATACAAACCCTCCGCCCCGCCGACATCAAACAATTCACGGTAGGAGGCGAAACTTTTATCAGCGCAATTACGGATATCGACACGCGCTTCGACGATCTGCAACGCACCAATAACGACGAGAAAATTTACACCCGTGTAGATACTTTGTTTCTAAAACTCCAGGTATCGGGACCCAAACCACTTTATTCGTACTACGACAACGTTTACCATTTTTATATTTTGCGTAACGATACCATCGAGCTGTTGCGATTCAAGAAATTTGAAACACCGCACGCTAACAGTATCGATGGTCTCAGCAACAGGGGTAGGGCTGTTAAATTCCAGGACACATACCTTTGGCAACTTCAGGAGTACCTCGAAGACTGCAATGCATCAAAGCCAACCGTTGTATCTACGCCGTATACATTGAAAGGAATGATTACCTCGTTCCAGGCATATTATAACTGTAAAGGCATAGATTATGTTGGTCCAAAGAATGCACCCGTACGGAAACCTGAGTTCATTGTACGTGTTGGCGGAAATCTCCAGAACTTCCGCGGTAAAGATGCAACCGGCAAGAGCCTCGATCACAAATCTGCCCTGCGCTTTAATGCCGGCATTGTCAGCGATCTGCACATCAAGGGCTCCTTTTACCTGCAGCCCGGAATACTTTACAACATGAAAGGAGCGAAGCTCAATGAAAGTGAAGAAAGAGATCTCACACTGGGATACATCGAAGTTCCTCTCAGCCTGGTTTACAAACCATCTGTAGGCGCATCTAACCTGGTAGTTGGAGCAGGCCCATATATGGCTTTTGGAATGAGCGGGAAGATAAAGGGCGGATCGTCCGGTAATGCCAAAGTAACCTTCGATAACGAAGTTGGACTAATGCAATACACCACCACTCCATACATCGTTCGGAAAATGGATTTTGGGGCAATTTTTTTCATTGGCTACGAAATCGCTCCGCGACTTGCCGCCCAATTCAATGCGCAGTTTGGTTTTACCGACATACAACCCATCGTAGTTGGAACCTACGACCTCACAGGTTCGGCAAAGAATACAGGATATGGAATATCGGTGGGGTATAAAATATTTTAGTGAGAGGTCAGCGGTGAGCAGTGAGAAGACATTTTCCCTTCTCACCTCTTACCGCTCACCTTTCACGGCTCACTTCCACAACCTGCAAAACCTGGTTAAGTTTCACTGCTTCCACACGCTGATTTTGGCCTGACGGCCAATGAACATGCAGGGATTTGAAGATGAAATCTCTTGGAATACCAAAATGAATCTGATTCGCATTCTGGCTGGCGAACCCTGTTTGCGGAAACATCCAGCGTGTTTGAATGAATTCTTTTCCCTGCACTGTTCCACTCAGTTGCACTTTTGCGCCAATGCCCATGCGGTTCGAAGTGGTCCCTTGTAATTGCACTACCAGCCACTGTGTGCTTTGGATATTGTTGATGTACCACGCATTCTGTTGATTGTTGTTTTTCCAGTTGCAAACAAATAAATCAAGGTCGCCATCTCCATCCACGTCAGCGTAAGCCGTTCCTGCAGAAACCTTGGCATCTTGCGCAGGTGGTGCGTTGTTTATCTTGATTAATTTCCTGTTTGCACTACCAAAATATAAATCGTCGTTCAGTAAACTATCGGGCACGTTCTCTGTGCCGTTCGCAACAAACAGATCCAGGTAACCATCGTTATTGAAGTCGCCCCACGTATGTCCCTTTGATGGTTTCCCGCTTTGTATGCCCGACTGTTCAGGAAGAAGTTTCTTAAATGTTCCCTTGCCTTCGTTTACATATAAGACCGATGAGTCTCTTAAACCAATATTTGTCACCATCAGGTCGGCATCGCCATCGTTATCAAAATCAACAAACGAGGTACCATAGGTACGACCAATGTCAGTTACAGGGTCGCCCGATGTAACACGACTGAATTTTCCGCCGCCCTCGTTGATGTACATGTTATTTCGTGCGTTGCGGCGCGCGCCCTTCACGAACTCAGTAAAGTTTCCAACGTATAAATCGAAATCGCCGTCGCCGTCTACGTCGCCCCACGAGCATGTACGGCCATCAGCTTTTGTATAAGGAAAATGGCTCGCCGGCACCTGGATAAAGCTTCCGTTCCCGGAATTGTTATAAAGAATATCAGGCACAGTATCCCGGGTCACAACGTATACATCCAGGTCGCCGTCGTTGTCGTAGTCGCACCAGCATGCACCCGGTGCGCTGGTCGAATCGCTGGTGAGCTGCCCCGCCTGTACACGCGAAAACTTCGCCTCGCCATCGTTCCGGAATAAAACATCGGGGTGGCCATTCAGGCTTGTAAAGAAAACATCCAGGTCGCCATCGTTATCATAATCAACCAGGGCAGTGCTTTCAAAATAGCCCGTAGTTTCTGGCAACGCGCCCTCGGTAATTCTTTGGAAATGTTTACCACCCGCATTGATGTACAGGAACACATTCTGGTTATTGCAGTTACATACAACAACATCGGGCAAACCGTCGCCATTCAAATCGCCCCAGGCAACACCGCGCGAACAGTTCTTATCCGTTGCCAGGTCGCCGGTGTCTATTAACGTAAATGTGCCTGCGTACTGATTTGTTTGCTGCGCAACAACTGCAGAGTACTTAACAAATAAACCAAAGAAAAAAATCAGGTAGCGCATCACGAAGTTTGAATAATTAATTTCGGGAATTATCTCTAACTATCCCGTTCATCGTTTGCCGCCCTTCATTATTTTTTGCCCTCCGCCCTCATTCATCCGCCCTGAATTTCTTACCTTGTATGTACCTCAAGTCCCTTCAATGCCTGATTCTCCCCTCATATCTCAGTTACGGGGATATTACAATCTCTCCGATCGCGAGCTTGCCCAGGCTATTCAGTTGTTCGAAACTGTTCACGTTAAGAAGAACGAGCATTTGTATCGCGCTGGCGATATTGTCCGGTACGTGTATTTTGTTGAGCAGGGTTGTTTACGGCAGTACTATGTAAACAACAATGGCGAGGAGCGTACTATTTACTTTAAGCTGGAGAATGGCTGGTGCAGCGAACTCGTGAGTTTTCTTGATAAAAAACCAACCGACCTGTGCGTACAGGCGCTCGAAGACAGTACTCTTCAACGTATCAATCGAAAAGATTGGGTGTTTGCAGTTACCAGAATACAGGCGTTCACCATGGGTTTTATCCGTGCACAGCAAGACACGAACCTGATGTTGAAGAAGCGCCTCGCCGAAGCCACTGTTGAAACTCCCGAAGAAAAATACCTGCGTTTTATAAAGGAGGAACCGGAATTGTTGCAACGCATTCCGCTGTATCACATCGCTGCATACCTGGCCATGACACCTGAAACATTGAGCGGTATCCGGAAAAAAGTTTCGGGAAGAAAACAACTTATCTGAAATCAAGGACATTGCTGTTTCGCCGGTATAGTTTCGTGCTACAAAAATATTTTACACATGAAAAGAGAAACAATCAAAGCAGGTCAAATTACCATCGACTTCCTGCTTGAAGCATCCGACACAAATGGCTCGTATTCCATGTTCGAATTCCTGGTACCTGCAGGGGCACGTGTACCTATACCGCACTATCACGAAAATTTCGATGAAACAGTATACGGCCTTTCGGGCGTGCTCACTTTCACCATTAACGGCCAGGCGATTGAAATACATCCGGGTAATGCCTGTTTTATTCCCCGGGGTGCAGTTCACGGGTTCAACAACCACCAGCGTGTTGATGCCAAAGGGTTGTCTATTATCACCCCTGCTTTGCTCGGTCCCATTTTCTTTAAAGAGGTAGCAGAAATTATCAACGCCGGCGGTCCTCCCGATCTTGCAAAACTGGGAATGGTAATGAACAGGCATGGACTTGTTCCCGTGATGCCGAAGAAGGAAACCGTGTGAATACAGACCAGGACAGCCTTGTTGCTGCAATATCATAATATTGCGATATGCAACCCCGGGCAATCGTCAAATATCCTCCCGCACTTCAGCTTACCAGAACCCTGGATGCTCCTGTTGATCTTGCCTGGAAAGTGATTACCGAGCCAGAACACGTGTCGAAGTGGTGGGGCCCCGATGGATTTCGCGTAGACATCAGTAAGATGGATGTTAAACCCGGTGGAGAATGGAACCTGGTGTTGCGCGGACCAGATGGTACCGATTTCGACAACCGAATTATCTACAGTGAAGTAGATAGACACAAGAAGCTGGTACTTCAGTACCTGACCACGCCGAAGCATACCACCACCATTACATTCGAAGGGCAGGGTGACGTAACATTGATTACGTGGCACATGACATTCGAATCGGAAGAGCAGCTTACTCAACTGATGAACGAGTTCCAGGTCGACAGAGCCCTTGAGCAAAACGTCGGTAAGTGGAATCAGTATCTGGTCAACTTCAGGAGTTCTTCTTTCAACAAAGCATGATGTAGTTGCTGGCGGGTAACGTTCAGCCGGATCTGTGCTTCGTTGCGCAGGATATCGTCTGCCTTTATTCGCCGCACTTCTGCGTTGGCAAGTTTCAGATTTTCGTTTTGTTTTTTTTGCGCATCCGACAGTTTTCGTCTGGGCATCTTCGGGTAGGCACTTACAATGGTTCTCCCTTTGTATTGTCGGAACACCAGCTGCTTGCCGAGGCCGCCGCTAACACCCTGCATCAAAGGATTGTTTGAGATAGCCATAAGGTACGATTTAAGAAGTTTAAATTAGCAACTGTATGGCGTACTCACAATAACCTATAACCGAATATTTTTCTGCCTGGGTTGGCATCATGCAGCAAGATAGAAGGAGGCAAGACGGAGGATAGACGGAAGATGTGGTTTTCGGATTGCTGCTACATCAGAATCAGCATCAGGGTAGATGCTGACAACATCACTCACGAAAAAACACGGGCACTAGAGTCGATAGAAATGCCCGATAGTGTTCGGCAAGAACGTTCCGGGTAGAAATAGGGGAGGAAACGATTGTAATATTACTATCCGCAGTATGTTTGTATATGCCCGTTAGCTTATCAAAACGACTGCTCGATATTATCAACGCACTACCCCTGAAAGACGGAATGCGCGTGCTGGAAGTGGGTTGTGGACCCGGGGCAATGGCGAGGGAGATGGCTCTAAGGCTACCCAATGGATACGTACTTGCCATCGACCGTTCAGCAAAAGCCATTCAGCAAGCGAAGTCCGGAACCAGGCAAGGTAAGCGCAATGATAACCTTGAATTCAGACAAGCTAATATAGAATCATTTGAACTGAAGCCAGGTGAAAAGCCTTTTGACATTGCCGTGGCCATAAGAGTCGGCGCGCTTGATGGCCGGCACCCGGAGATTGAAAAAATGGCATTGGCTCAAATTGCAAAAGCATTAACTAAAAAAGGCAGACTGTTCATTGATGGGGGAGAGCCATTAAAGGAAATTAAGTTTGCGCAAGTCTAAACATCTCCATTCTACATATGTCTTTGTGTTCATTGACTGTTCACCTCATGTTACAGCCAAAAGCCTTATGCAATATTATATTGCTTCTTTTACGGTAAGAACAGAAGAAAATTCTTTCTCTTCTATTAGTACCGCTAAAATGAGTGCTGCAGTTAAGGCAGCTTTATTCGGGTGCTGATCTGCCTGATTTCCTCAAAGTTGCGGTCGTATACTGCAGACCTTCTGTCAACCTCTTCAAAATGGCTTGCAACCATTTTGAATCCAGAGACAACTATTTCTTTGAGTTCTGTTACGTTCCCTTTGAGTTCTGATAAGTCTGATTGCATGGCATATACTGCCGTTTCGAGCTTTGATATTCGATTTTCCATGGCTACAGTGTAATTTGTGGTTAGTAATTGTCAACCTCTTCCAAAATAGCTTGCAACCATTTTGAATCCAGAGACGACTATTTCTTTAAGTTCTTTTACGTCCTCTTTGAGTTCTGTTACGTCATTTTTGAGTTCTGTTATGTCTGATTGCATGGCATATGCTGCCGTTTCGAGCTTCGTTATTCGTTTTTCCATGGCTATAGTGTAATTTGTGGTTGGTAATTGTCAACCCCTCAAAATGGCTTGCAACCATTTTGAACCCAGAAATGACTATTTCTTTGAGTTCTTTTATGTCTGATTGCAAGGCATATACTGCCGTTTCGAGTTGCATTATTCGCTTTTCCATGGCTATGGTGTAATTTGTGGTTAGTAATTGTCAACCTCGTTGCGATATACGTTTTTCCATCACTAAAGGGTATTTGAGGTTAGAGGTGCCTAATATTGAGGCGACCAAAGTTAGCATTTGGCATACCTTGTACGAAGAGATAAAACCAGCTTTATTTTGCTTTTTTCGCGGTTAAAACAGAAGAAAATTATTCTTCCGGTTCGTCGGTGTATTCGGTTTCTTCGAGTGCTTTGGTTTGTTTGCCGAGTCGCACCACAGGTTCGTCCTGTGTGCCCGTTACACGAATAGGTATTCCAATAATACCAAGAGGAGGGAGGCCCAACCGCATCTTTAAATTCAACGCTCCATCAAAGCTGGTTTGACCTTCAATACGCGGACGAAATCCAAATACCTTGAAACGAAATCGTTCAATGTTTATAATATTATTCTTAATGGTCGATTTTATAACCACCTTTTTCAGATTTGGATTATCGAGCGAATCGCGACCTGTTTGTTTGCTGATTACCGAAAATAGTTTGTATCCCTTCACCTTCACATCTTTCACAGAAATCGTTCCGCCTCCTTCAAGGGATGGGTATATGGGAGACATATTCCTGTCGAGCGCACCCTTTAGTTGATAGTCCAACGATATTACACCTTCCGCATAAGCGGCAGAACTTGCGAGGTCGCGGAATATCTTCACCGAATCGTATGCACGCCTGATGTCGAAATCTTTTGCACTGATGGCATATTCAAAGTTTGCCTTCGAGGCGCTTCTGCTGCGATACTTAGCATTCATCTCCACATCGCAACCGATTACTGAAAAGCCTGTTTTATTCAACATCAACGTGCCAGTGTCGACGGCTACGGAACTCGTCACATTCTGCAACATCAAATCACCAAACTTCACTTTACCTGCATTTGCAGTTAATGAAAGATTGTAAACTTTGGGCACCACAATCACCCCACCTTTAGTTACAACCGTATCTTCAGGTTCGGGCGGTGCATTGCTCATAAATTCATCTACGTTGATGAAATCGGATTGTACCGCAAATTGACCCTTCAGTATCGAACCACTCGAAAAGAGGTAATCGATCATGTTTTGGAGGTACCCGTTCATCCTGAAGTCGGACTGCCCATATACCGCGAGGAAATTTTCGAAGCTCATCCTGTCGCGATCGAACCGGAATGTGCCGTCTTTGATTAAGAACGCATGTGGCAACCAGGTGCTTCTTGTTCGTATGTTTTTAAGCGATAGTACACCCGAGTTTTGCAGTTGATCATATCTTCCCTGCTCTGCGTCTTCTCTGGATCCTTTCAGCGAAACGTCGGCTTTAATAAAGCCATCCAGCTCCAGGCCTTCCTGTGAAAACACCTTGTATATGCGGCCAACATCCAGTTGTCCATGGGCCTTTAAATCATACACAATGTTTTCGAAGTTGCGCAGGTCTGCTTCCACACGGAATGGCTGTTGCTCAAAGTTGAATGTAATTGGTTCGATGATTACATGCAGATCCTTCAATGCACCTGTGGTGTTGGTAACCTTTGTACGGATATCAATTTTGTCGATCGCGTTCGGGTAATATGCAGTTTTTACAAATCCATTCTGCAGGATCAGGTCGGCCCTGGTGACGGGAAATGATTTATCGTCGGGATCATATTTCCCTTTGCTAACCACATGCGCCAATAATTTGCCCCGCAGATCTATGCTGTCAACACCCAGCGATTTCACCAAATTCGCAAGGTCAATGTCGGCGTGAAGGTTGGCATCTACATTTGGTTTGTTTAACCCAAGAACGTATACTCTTCCTTTTAAATAGTCTTTATTTACATTCAGGTAGACAGTATCAATTTTCACTTCCAGGTTATCTGTATCAAGTGAGGGCAATTTTGAATGCAGGCTTAACAATATTCCGCTTACTGCCTGCGGAGCAACTTTGTGTTTAACATAACCATCTGTCAGATTTACGTTGAATATTAGATCGGGAGCTTTGTTTTTCGATACAATGTATTCGCCTTTTAATGTGAGAAAAAGATCGGTTTCACCTTTTAGTTCAACATTATTCATCCAGGTGAGGTATTGCGGCGGGAACGCGCTGAATACAACCGGCAGTGTATTATTCTGCGATGTAAGGGTGAAGTCCATGTCGTAGCCATTCGAAAGGAAGTCAAGTTTTCCGCTGAATTGCACCGGCAGCCGGTTTATGCGTAAATCATTCTTTTCGAAAATAAACGCAAGCGAATTGGTGTTCACTTTGGTGACCAGCTGCGCATTTACGCTTTTGTTGAGCAGGTATGGCTCTTTCGACAATACCAGGTTCAGTGAATCTACCTGCAGGTTGCTGTTGAGGTCGAATATGTTTTTACTCAGGTCGCCGCTGCCATCGTAGTTAAGTCCTCTGGCGTCGATCAGCATGTCGGTAGAGCGGTCGTTGTACACC
>JAFAGE010000264.1 GCA_023423015.1 Bacteroidota bacterium | reverse complement strand
CGTGTATGCTTTTAAACGTGGCTATCTGTTTGCCTTTACTATCGATCACATCCCCCGACGCCTCATAAGGCAACCCACGTATATCCGTGGCTTTAAAAGCTACGCGCGATTCAATTCCTGCAATGAGATCTCCTCCTTCAGGAAAAAACTGAACAAAGTTTTTAGGTGTTGCCGCTTTTGCAGCAGGCTTCTTCTCTTGTATTACCGGAATAGCCTTACTGTAAATGAAGGATGAGTCGAAATTTAACATCCAATCGGTATATGCCCGAACGAACACATGGGCTGTTGTGGTGTTTGCCGGAATGTCGAACGAAGCTGCGGCGCTCGACCGCACTACGGGTGCTGTTTTTCTTTCAATCAGTTTTCCCTTGTCGTCGTAGATATCTGCGTATACGGTTCTGCTGATCTGCGAAGGCATATTTGCCGCAAACAAGTAAGCTTTGAACCAGATCGTTTCACCTGGATTGTAAAGCGTCTTATCGTAATGCAAATAAATTTTTTCCTGCGGATAGCGGGTATCCAGAACCTTCAGCACTGAATCATACCCCTGTCCGAAAGATGTATTTGAGAGCGTAGTAAGAACAGCCAAACCCACTAAAAAGCTCAGATGCTTTATTGTTCGAAACATGTATAAGACGGAATTAATTGTAGCTTAAACGCGTAATTTAATAAATCTGATTTTAACGCACCGCCGGGCGGTTTCCAAACAGCAAACTGCCAATACGGACCATGTTACTACCCTCTTCAATCGCAATCCTGTAATCACCACTCATACCCATCGACAATTTCTGCAGGTGAAAGTTCGGTGTATTGATATATGAATATTTATCGAACAAGGCAGTCATGTATTTAAACTCGGCGCGCACTTTTTCTTCATCGTCGGAGAACGACGCCATACCCATCAGGCCACATACTTTCACGTGATTCAGTTGATTCAGTTCATTTGCCCGGAGTAAACCGCTCACCAGCTCATCCAGCTCGCTTTCAAACAAGCCGAATTTTGTTTCTTCCATAGCAATATGCACCTGTAATAGACAGTTAATTTTACGATCCACTTTTTTCCCCTGCTTGTCAATTTCCAGCAGGAGTTTGAAACTGTCGACACTATGAATCAGGTGAATAAAAGGAGCGATGTATTTTATCTTATTCGATTGCAGGTGACCGATAAAATGCCAGCGTATGTCGTGCGGAAGTAACAATTGTTTCTCCACCAGTTCCTGCACGTAGTTTTCACCAAAATCGCGATGTCCCAAACGGTAGAGCTGCAGAATCGAATCAACGGGCTGTAACTTGGACACCGCAACAAGCGTGGTTTTCTTACCCAGCGATTCAAGCAGCTGCTGATACTTTTCCCTTTGCATGTGGCAAAGATAAAAAATAGGAAGTGGCGAGGTTACGCAAGATCTGTTAACGACCTGCTAATCACTATGCGTTGCACCTCGCTCGTGCCTTCGTATATCTGGGTGATCTTTGCATCGCGCATGAGACGTTCCACATGATATTCTTTTACATATCCATAACCTCCGTGAATCTGTACAGCTTCAACCGTAGCCCACATAGCGGTTTCGGATGCAAATACTTTTGCCATCGATGAACTTACGGAATAGTCGGCGTGTTGGTCCTTATCCCATGCAGCTTTCAGACACATTAATCTTGCTGCATTTACCCGCGTTGCCATATCGGCAAGCTTAAACTGTATTGCCTGGTGATGTGAAATCGGTTTGCCAAACGCCTTCCGTTCTTTTGAATAACGTGTTGAAAGGTCGAAAGCTCCGGAAGCTATCCCCAACGCCTGCGAAGCGATACCAATCCGCCCCCCTGCCAACGTTTTCATTGCAAAAGCAAATCCGCTTCCTTCCTGTCCAAGCCTGTTCTCTTTCGGAATTTTTACATCCTGGAAATGTACCGCGTGAGTGTCGCTGCCCCGAATGCCCAGTTTATTTTCCTTTGCCCCTACGGTGACACCTGGCCAACTCTTTTCCACGATGAATGCATTTATTCCCTTTGTTTTTTTTGCGGCGTCACTTTGCGCCATCACCAGGTACACTGAAGCTGAATTAGCATTTGTAATCCAGTTTTTCACGCCATTCAGTAAGTAATAGTCGCCTTTATCTTCTGCAATGGTCCGTTGCGACGCCGCATCGCTCCCGGCTTCCGGCTCACTTAACAGAAATGCACCAATATGTAACTCTCCATCTTTGCTACCACGCGCAAGGTGTACAAGATATTTCTGTTTCTGCTCTTCCGTTCCCCATTCCTGCAGTGCACTACAAACTAAGGAATTGTTTACGCTCATACATACTCCCACACTGGCGTCGATTTTCGAAATCTCTTCCATTGCCAGGACGTAGCTCACCGTGTCGAGCCCGCTACCACCATACTCGGGACTAATCATCATACCCATAAACCCGAGTTCGGCCAGTTTTAAAACCTGGTGATGTGGGAACTGTTGCTTTTCGTCACGCTCTATTACTCCCGGCAGGCATTCGTTCAGGGCGAAATCGCGCGCAGCATTGCGGATCATCTCCTGTTCTTCAGAAAAAGTTAAGTGCATGAACAAAAATAATAAAACTAACAATTGTTAGCGCTGCTGACTTCCACCGCTATTATTGTTGTTGCCGCTGTTGTTATTTCCTCCACTGTTATTGTTGCTGCTGCTGTTGTTGTTGCTCCCACTATTGTTGTTGCCGCTTTCTGTGGTTGTAGAACCACTATTACCCTGGCCCTGGCGAAGCGGCAGCTGCCCATCTGAAATGTCGCGGTCTGTACTCAAGCGGTATAATGT
>JAFAGE010000244.1 GCA_023423015.1 Bacteroidota bacterium | reverse complement strand
GAACAACAAACAAAACGCGCCCCGGTGTTGATGGTGATAATCGCGTTTATTACAGTTTACATCGTTTGGGGGTCTACTTACTTCTTTATTGCACAGGCCTTATCCGGATTTCCTCCATTCATCCTTGGTGCCTCTCGCTTCATTATCGCAGGCTTGATTATGTTGTTGTGGTGTGTTATCACGGGAGAAAAGATTTTCGACAGAACGCTTATTCCGAAAGCGGCACTAGGTGGCATACTCATGCTATTTTTCGGAAATGGCATGGTGATATGGGTGGAGCAGACGCTGCCAAGCGCTATGGCAGCCATAATGATTTCAGCAACTCCTTTGTGGTTTGTACTGCTCGATAAACCCATGTGGTCAACCAACCTGCGAAATCCCGCAACCATCATTGCATTGATCCTCGGCTTCATTGGAGTAATCCTGTTATTTGGCGAAAAGTTATTCGGTTCTGCTATCACAATCAGCAGCAGGCAGGAACTTGTTGGACTCGGATTGCTGAACATCGGAGTGATTGGTTGGGCATCCGGTTCGTTGCTTATTAAATACAAGGTGAGAAAAGATGCGTCGGCTGTTGTAAATACTGCATGGCAGATGACTGCAGCAGGGCTGGCTTTTATTCCTGGAATGATCTTGCTGGACGAAACGGATCAATTCCAATTATCGCAGGTTCCTCCACGCGCATGGTGGTCGCTGGCTTATCTCGTATTAATGGGTTCTATCGCCGCATTCAGTGCGTATGTCTGGCTGCTGAAAGTGCGGCCCGTTACGCAGGTAAGCACTTATGCCTACGTCAATCCCCTGGTAGCAGTTCTCCTGGGCGTATTCATCGCCGATGAAAAAATCAGCGTGGTAGCGATTGTTGGACTGGGGATCATTCTGCTGAGCGTGCTTATTATAAATGTGAGACGGCAGACGTGAGAGGTGAGCGGTGAGAGGTGAAAGGTGAGCGGTGAGAAGTGACTTAGCGTCGGCACCCTCTGCCCTCTGCCATCTGCCTCACTCCCGAATCTGTCCCTCTCCCTTGACTACCCATTTCTCCGTTACTAATTTTTCCAGGGCGAAGGGACCACGGGCATGGAGCTTCTGTGTTGATATGCCGATTTCTGCTCCTAATCCAAATTCTTCTCCGTCGGTGAAACGTGTTGATGCATTAGTGTATACAACTGCGGCGTCTACTTCGCGAACAAAACGTTCACATTGTTTTTTGTTCTCAGAAATTATTGCTTCTGAGTGGCGTGTAGAGTACTGGTCGATATGCTGTAATGCCTCGTCAATTCCATCTACTACCTTCACGGCGCATTTAAGGCTAAGAAATTCCTGGCCGAAATGCTCAGGTTTTGCTTTACTCAGTTTAGGATATCCATTGAGTAGTTGATATGAATCTTTGTCGGCAAATATTTCAACACCGAATTTTTCAAATTCCGGCTTCAGTTTGCTGAAGAAGCGTGGCGCAATACTTCGGTCCACCAGGAAAGCATCCGCCGCATTGCATACAGACGGGCGTTGCGTTTTTGCATTTACTGCAATATCTACGGCTTTGTCGATGTCCGCCTTGGATTCCACATATACGTGGCAGACACCTGCACCGGTTTCAATCACAGGCACAAGACTGTTACGTCGAACATATTGTATCAGCGAATCCGAGCCACGAGGAATAATTACGTCGATATATCGGGTAGCCGTAAACATTTCCTGCACAACTTCCCGGGCAGCAGGTAACAGTGTAACTGCGTCCGCTGAAATGCCATTTGCAGTCAGCACATTTTTGATGATCTTCACGGCAACTTCGTTTGTGTACTCTGCTTCGCTACTGCCTTTAAGCACGCAGGCATTGCGGCTTCGTAAACAAAGCGCAGCAATGTCGAATGTTACGTTTGGTCTCGATTCATAAATAGCTCCAACCACACCAATCGGCACTGCAGTCTTCTGAAGCAACAATCCATTTGGCAATGTTCTTTCTTCGATTACTTTTCCCGATGGATCGGGGAGACGCATTACCTTCAATATACTCGCCGCAATATTGCGAATCCTTTGTTCATTCAACATCAGGCGGTCATTCCTGGGATTGTCGGGATCTTGCCTGGAAAGGTCTTTAGCATTAGCCTTCAACAATGCGTTCATGTTGTTGTTCAGTTCTTCTGAAAGCTGCTTCAGCACTCTTTTTAGTGTAGAATCTGAAGCATTTTGGAGGCTTGTTTTAGCCGAATGCGCTTTTTTAAGTTGTGTCAGAATGCTTTTCAATGATCGAAAAATATTATTGTTCTGAATATTTAGAATAATACGATGTCGTCAGCATGTGCAGCAATCACGTTTTTTTCTTCTATCTTTCTGCGCACTTCTGTTGCATCCATTTTTGTTTTTGCTACTCCAATGATGTTTTGTTCATCGTCCATCAATTGCACTACTTCACCGTTTACAAAACTGCCTTCAACGGCAGTGATTCCGACGGTAAGCAAACTCTTCCTATTTTTCAATGCTTTTGCTGCACCACTGTCGATGTGGAAAGTTCCCAAAGTTACAGATCCGCTGGCCAACCATTTTTGTCGTGCCCGAAGGTTCGACCTGCGCGCAACGAAATAGGTTCCATTTTTACCCTCAATGGCGTCTGTTATGGGTGTTTTTCCTTTTAACCCGCAAATTACCACGCCAATCCCGAGCGACACAGCAAGTCTCGTAAATGTGAGTTTTGAAGTCATTCCGCCAAGGCCCACGCTGCTTGTTTCTTTGCTTACAAATTGCAGCACATTGCCATCAACCTTCTCCACCCGCGGAACCACCTGCCGGTTATGGTCGAGCAATCCACCTGCTGATGTGCAAAGAACGAGTGAAGGTGCATCGAATCCGATAGCGAGCAACGTGGCGAGTTCATCATTGTCCGAAAATTTTATCTCAACATTACTCACCAGGTCGTTTTCATTTACTACCGGGATGATGTTGTTCTGCCAGAA
>JAFAGE010000217.1 GCA_023423015.1 Bacteroidota bacterium | reverse complement strand
CTTATGAGGTTTACAAATGATGAAGGGTAGAACTGGTCTACCCTTCTTTAGGTTTGACTAAGCCGCCTGTCCATCCATCTCTTTCCCTAAGGGCAACTGGTTGGTTGGACGCTTCTTCTTTTTGCATATATCTCCTACAGTCGACCTTGAAATTTTAAATCCCTCTGCCTGTACCTTGGCTGCTATTTTGGAATACAACATCCCAGATGCCCGTAAGGTATGTATTCGTTCCTCAAGCGACATTCTTGCAGTTTGCTCACCCTCTTCACTCTTGGCGAGTTTGTCAAAGGACACCCTTTGTCCAGTGTTCCTAAATCCGTCCTGATAGTTGAAAGAGAGGCAAAAGCTAGACGATTTAAAGGAATCAGGAAGGTAGTTGCCTTTCACTATGCACAAATGACGTTTGCCATCCTCATTAAAGTCTTTCCTTAATTCTATAACTGCTCTCATGCTGCTTTCAAATCCCTGACTACCCAGTAAATTGTCCTTGTGGGGAGCCCTGTAGTCATTCTTTTTTCCACAGTGGTGGTTGAAAACGATCAGCGTGTTGTACTTTACCGAAAGGTTTTTGAACTTTTGAATAAAGCTCCTCACCTTGTTAGACTGGTTCATGTCGCCATCAAATATGTCAGAAAATGTATCAATCATCACCACATCCGCTGGTTGAGCCTTCAAGAGAGTTTCAAGTCGCTTTACCAAATCTGTAGATTCGAACATCACTTTTAGGTTATCATAACGTTCAGAATCTGTACAGGTTTTAGCGAGGTTCAACAATCTCGGACAGAGGCTATATTCATCATCTTCAGTAGATAAATAGATGGCCGATTGATGACTTGCATTTAAAGTAAAGCCTAAAAAATCTGTTCTGCCCTCCACAATGGCGCATGCTAATTGAAGGAGAAGAAAACTTTTTCCGAGATCGCTGCTTCCCGCTAATGCCACGACTCCATATTTAGGAAAGATGGGATGTAATAACATCGGCACTTCTTGAATTTGTAAATCCAGGATCTCTTTTCCAGATTTCACCCATGGGGTGGATATTTCTACGTTTTTCATACAACAAAATTTAAATCTTGAATGTTTAAAGAGGATTTTTCCCGGGAAGATTGAAAGTTCTTGAGACGCTCATCTATTTCGTGTTTTGCGCCCTCAAGCTCTGCGTCTGTTAAAAACCATTTACTGGTAATCTCCTCAATAGCGAGATTCTTGAGCTGCCTTTTTCTGATCTTGGGATTTTGCGTGTAGAGGCGTATGATAAGCCTACGTATTGTTTGCATAATTTTAAATTTTAAGAATTAGATAAATGTTTTCTTTTAATGCTATGCCGTTTAAGAAATTCTTCGACTGCAGACTCGGTATAAAAAATCTTATTATGGATTTGGCTGAACTCAATGAGCCTTTCTTCTCTCCAGGTCTGGACGGTTTTTGTTGAAACATTCAGTTTCGTGGCAAGCTGTGAGGTGGTATAAATATTTAGATCACCGCAGCTGTTTCCATTTTGAAGAATTGAAAGGAGCTGATCGAGTTTTGCCTCAATGGCTAAAAAGTCGTCTCTAGTAACTAATTCGATTTTCATCGTTTTGTTTTTGTGAGTTGCTTTTTTCCGGAAAGCCGCTTCTCGGTTTTTTAATCGCAACCGATTGCCCCACAAACGTCTAAAATGTTGGAGAGTCCCATGGTCCAGAGATAGTACCTAAATAGTCCATCTTACAGCCATGGACAGCTGTAATACAGTGTGGACGCGGATTTGAGAGTAGATTGAGTTTTAATAGTCCAGAACAGTCTGAAGGGTTTCATCCTGGCTATCCAGGTCCAAACTCGCTAAATAGATCTCTGTCACTTTGATGGAGGAATGGCCTAAAAGCTTGGAAATGTCGTAAATGCTAGCCTTCTGTTTGCGAGCGATGTCGCTAAAGGAGTGCCGGGCAATGTGTGTAGTGAGAGGCTTGTCAATTTCTGCCAACGCAGCTATTTTTTTCAGGTACTTATTGACCAATGCAGTCTTGGATGAAATCTGATTATGCAGCTGCTTCTTTTCTAAGCCCTGTGGAACGAAAGGAAACATGTGGTCTGTCGGCTTGTTGGACTTTGCAGTATAAGCCTTCACTATGGCCACTGCCTTTGGGGCCAGTTTGATTGATTTCTGTTTACCTGTTTTCTCCATCTGGTATTCCAGTCGGCCATCCTTCGTTAGATTTGACCATTTAAGCAAGAGCACATCACTGATTCGTATACCTGCACAATAGAAGCTATACAGAAAGCAATTTCTGACATGCCATATCAATGTGTTCGATTGAAGGTCCAGCTCTTCAATAGCCTTTATCTCCTCAATCGTTAATTTCTCTTTTTTCACTTTCGTGTCCATTTTGAATTTGAACAGGAAGAAAGGATTTTGCGAGGGCGAAACTATTCCTTCCTTCAGAGCAGCGAAGAATATGGCTTTAATCGTTTTTAGGTGGTTGTGAATAGTATTTAGTTTGTATTCTTCCGAAAGCAGGAAGATTTCATATTCTTTAAGGAAGTCAACATCAATATCCTTGAATTTTAAGTCTCTCCCCTTCACATAGGTTTTCAGCTTCTTCAACACCATCTTATACCGCTTGGCTGTAGATATAGAGCCAGCCCTGCTAAACCTGTCCTGAATAGCTTCTCCTTTGGCAAAGAGGGAGGAAACATCAGCCTTGCCACTCTTGGGGGTAAGCTTTGCCTTTATAGTCTTCACAGATAAAGGTTCGGCATTCACTTGCATTTTCTGGTTAATTGCGCTGATGGAAGCCAGCATGTTCTCGATAACCGAGTTTATATGCTTGGCATTGCTGAGAACAACTGCTTTCTTATATTCTGCCTTCAGCTCCGCAAGCTTACCTGGCGTCAGCTGCTCTTCTTGACGTTTGGTGACTTGAGGCTTCTTTTCATAAACACGTCTCGATTCATTATCCCACGCCTCCGGTACTATGGAGTGACCAACACTTTTGTAGGTATGCTTCCTGTCCTTTGTTACACGAATAAGGATTGGGTGGGTACCATCCTTATATTTCTTTCCGGTAAAAAGGACTGCTTTAACCTTCGGTAATTCCATTGCTTTGGCGTTGAGAATTAAAAGTACAGCTTCTGGTTAAAACATGGTTAACACATTTGTTTACGTGCATATCCCTGACTTTGCTCCATTCCCTATACTAATATCTCATTATCAACGATGTTTATAGTGGGTGATGGAAACTGAGAGAATTTAAAGGAAGTAAAAGTAGTCCTGTCGAGGCTACCAAAAAATAGAAAGTCGAACTGGAAATGTTCGACTTTTTGCATTTTGGATCTACTACAATTTGCGAGATGTGAGATTTTCTTCTTTACGCGTGGCAACTGTGTAACTGTCCGTGTGAAACCGGCGCCGGATTATTCGGGTCAACCACTTCAAAGTGTGCCATCATTCCCGCTGCATGGTGCTCCAGGATGTGACAGTGATACATCCATTTACCAGGGCGGTTATCAGGCATCCACGCAATTTTGATTTTGCTCTTCGGCTTCAGGTTATATGTGTCTTTCCATGCTTTGTATTCCGGTGTCTTGCCGTTTTCTTCCAACACCTGGAAGAAAAATCCGTGCAGGTGAAAGGGATGGTCCATCATGCTTGTATTCGAAATCTCCCACACCTGTAGCTCACCAACCATTACCGGCTTATCAACATGGTGCAACTCATTGTTGACTGCGAAGTCGATACCACGCTTGAGACTGGGAATAACAGACATTTTAACCTTGCGATTTACCGGGGCATCCTGCGAGGCGAGCCATGTAATTTCATTTAATCTACCGGGTATCATTGCAGCAGATGGTTTTCTTTCCATCACATATACCGTAGCATATTTACGTTTCTTCGGCTGAACAAACGTTACCCGGTTATATGGCAATGCTTCGATGTTGAACATTTCCCATTCTTCAAAAGCACCCACTAATATGTCGAAACGTTCACCGGGAGTAAGCAATAATTCAGTTTCTGTTCTTGCTTCTTCCAGCATACCGCCGTCGGTTGCAATAACTTTAAATGGTTTGCCTTGAAGGCTCAGCTTGAAATATCTTGCACTTGCAGTATTCACAATTCTCCATCTTTCAATCTGACCTGCATGCATGTGCAAGTTCACGCCTTCCTTTCCATTTATTAATAATGTGTCGCCTTCGCGTCCATCGTGACGCTCAATCCATCGTCCAACAGCGCCATGCTTTTTGAATGTATTATCCTTTGCCAGTTTCATATCATCGATCAGCAAAATTCTGTCGTTGTCTACCACCAGTTCATCTTCCGCTTCCACCACAATTCCGCCATACATTCCTCTTTCCATCTGCACCGTTTCATTCTGGTGAGCATGATACCAGAATGTTCCGGCATCAGGCAGCTCGAACCGGTATTCAAATGTTTCACCGGGTTGAATGGGCTTTTGCATTTCATCCGTTCCATCCATAGAGGCAGGTAAACGCAGGCCATGCCAGTGAACCAAAGTGGCTTCAGGAAGATTGTTGATTACCTTAACAACCAGTGTGTCGCCTTTCCTGGCTTTAAGTACGGGACCGGGAACCTGTTGGTTAAAGCCCCATGCACTGATTACTTTATCCTTGCTGATTTCCCAATTGAATTCAGAGGCTTCCAGTGTATACTCAATTGCTTTGTTAGTTGGTTGCATGTTCAAAAAAGTTTTACTTGATGATGTTTGAATGACGATGCAAAGCTAATTGCAGTATGGCGCGGAGCTGTTACATTTAAAGGGATTAGATTTATATAATTTAGTTATGACTATGTCTATAGCAATGTCAAAAAAATATCCCTGAACTTCGTAAATTGAAAAGCCCTAAACCTTGAGCGACATGAAGCATATTCCGGACCAGGAGCAGCTAACTTTTATCCCCCAACTCGTAGTTGTAGACGATTTTCTCAAAAATCCCGATGAAGTACGGGCGGAAGCATTAAAACAAAATTTTGTAAAAATGTTTTCTGCCGGTGTTAGAACAGAAGAACAGTTTCTCCACCTTGCTCCTTACAAAGAAGAGTTTGAACGCCTGCTCGGAAGGAGAGTCACTAACTGGGACGACAATGACGCAAACGGTCGCTTCCAATGCTGCTTTGCTAGCGATTCCATCCCTTATCACAGTGATAGCCAGTCGATGGCAGGTGTATTATTTCTCACTCCGAACGCTCCATTTGAAGCAGGTCTGTCATTGCTTCGGAGCAAAAAAAGCGGACAACGGCGTCGTACAAAAGACCCTGAATTAATGAAAGCGACATTCGGTGATGGCGCTGAATTTGATGCAGACCGCTGGGAAGTGATAGACAGGATAGGTAATATCTACAATCGCCTGGTGTTGTTTGATGCACATTTGTGTCATGGTGCAAGCGCATATTTCGGTAGCACCATCAACGATGGCCGCCTTTTCCAGAACTTTTTCTTCAATGTGATTTAAATAGTCCGTCAATTAAACGCTAATCAATCCAATTGACGTCTTCCACTCGCCTGATGTTCCAGCTCAGTAGCCAATGGGAAATGGCGTAAGCAGCAACAATTTCGGCGGATGAACTAGCCTGAAGACTGGCAATGTCTTTTACCCGATTAATTAACCAACGGGGCGACAAACCGATGTGTTCCAGAACTGACGATGTTTGATCAAACACGCTAGAAATGTGGTCTGCATGTTTCATGTAGCCGCGAAGCCACACACCATCATAAGCAACCTTCCCTTTTCTGTTCAATACCGCATCGGGAAGAATCTCCTGCATCGACCTGGCAAGAATAGATTTGTCGGGTCTTGCCGCAAATTGTTTACACCAGTCCGACCAGCACAATGCAACCTTAAACATTTTTAAATCGGTAAATGGTGTGCGTACGGTCAGCCCATATCTTTCATTCATCCACACATCAATGCATGCGTCGTAAACGAAGCATGCGCTTGCCCGCTGAAGCCAGGGAGAACCTTTTATGATATTGTAGGCGGATGCCAAAGTATGCTGTGCTTCGCGTGAAAATAATCCCTTCTCAAACCTCAGGTTGCTAACCGGATCAGTAGTCTGCAAATCGGTTGCGAAAAGTTGGTCTCCACCGTGGCCGATATATAGAAATGAAGCGTCACGGCTCCGGGCAAATTGCGCAACCTGCTCTGCATGTCTTAATCCGGTTACAAAAACAGTAGGCTCATCAAATAAAAATACTTCATCAACTGCCGAATAGGGAAATGCATCGGTACCATCGAGCACTGAACGGCTGATTCGAAGTTCTCTTCCCACCTCTTCCTGTACCTCGGCTTCGAACCTGAATTCATAGTAAGGGAATTCGACAGACACGCCGTGCATAGAAGGCATAAGTGCAGGTGCAGCGGCAGCAGCCAGCGTGCTATCGAACCCACCGGATAACTCAAGAACCGAAGATTTACCGTGTTTTTGTGAAGTGCCGTAAGAATTGAATGCACACTGAACCATTTCAACCATCTCATCTTCACAAGTAATTTTCGTGAGAGATTCATGAAGAAAAATTTCTTCACCTACAAAAACATTATCCTTAAAAAAAGTGGCTGTACCGCGACGTAATCGCTTCCAGTTTCCCAGTGGAGTACTGGCAAAACAATTTGGCTCGTATGCACTCTGCAGGCTAACGTTTGCAAAAAATGATACAAAGTTTCTGCGCGAGAAATTCTGATGCCCAGATATTGGTAACTGCGACGCAATAATCAGGAGGTTGTTCCCGGTTTTCCAATAAAGCGGAAACGTGCAACTTCCACCGCGATAAACATTCACATCTTTATCCCCACGAAAATGTATCAATGCGTCAGTCAATTCAAGATGCCTCAATGGATTCGCTGCACCTGGCAATTTATCGCGGAAGCTGGATACACGGTCATCAATCTCGGAATAAATCAGAGAGAGGTAAAAGAATGACCCTTCCCTGTCACTCCATTCGCGAACAGCGATGCTGCTCCGGAATTCCAGCTTTAGCTTCGGAAATAAATATTCATTGGTTGCAGGTACAGCATTTTTCATTGACCAACTATGAATATTTCCGGGAATAAACAATGAGCGGCTGATACATATAGTGTTCGGGTAAGGGTTCGTATGGCAGCACTCCGTTTGTGGAACACCAGGCATGCATCATGCGTGTGGGTGAAAGAATTCCGATAGCTACTTGCCAGGAAAGCCTGGCCTTTGAACACAGGCAGGCCGTGATGATTGCGCGCGGGTAACAATCGCGTAATGCAATCTTTGTTTCAATTGCATGCAGAAGTTTACCAATCGCCTCCGGCGTTCGAAAGCTTGTTTTGCCTGGAGAAAGAGAAACAAGATTGGTTGCCAGCCTCAATAAGATACCGAATGGCACAACGTTCCGGCTTTGGTGAATAAAGCGGTACATGAAGCACCAGAACTTCGGTGCTGCTGGAATTGCACCTGCTTTAAATGCAGTAATATCATGG
>JAFAGE010000208.1 GCA_023423015.1 Bacteroidota bacterium | reverse complement strand
CTTATGAGTTGATCATGTTATCTTTTGGGAGATGTCAGATGGCAGATGTCAGATGGCAGAAGGCAGATGGCAGATGGCAGACGGCAGATGGCAGGGGGCAGAAGGCAGAAAAAGGGTGAAGGGTGGAGGGTAGAGGGCAGAGGGCAAGCTCGAACGTTCCATCCTAAAAAAGTCAAAGCCTTTGCTTTCGCAAAGGCTTTGTTTGTTTTTGTCGGGGCGGCAAGATTCGAACTTGCGACCTCCTGGTCCCAAACCAGGCGCGATAACCGGGCTACGCTACGCCCCGCCGAACTTTTCGGGCTGCAAAAATAGGGGATTCATCGGAAAGTTTTAAATTATTACCATGCAACTCATCCCTATCGCCCAAACCGCCGAACAAAACACCCAATTTTTTCAGGATTCTGAGTGCCGCGAGATCCTCCACATGTCGATAGACTACTACAGCAAAATCGGTTTTCTTCCTCCATGGATCTGCTACTTTGCCCTGGAGAACCGTAAAATAGTGGGTAGCGCCGGCTTCAAAGGAAGACCTCGCAACGGCACAGTAGAAATAGCCTACGGAACCTTCGAAGGTTACCGGCGCCAGGGTATGGGCACGCTCATCTGCCGCGAGCTTGTTAAAACAGCGAGAGCTGAGGACCCATCGGTCAGGATCACCGCCCGAACCTTACCGGATAATGAGAGCTCGATAGGCATTTTGAAGAAGTGCGGATTCAGGTTTGTTAAGATGGTAAATGATGAGGAAGACGGGGAGGTTTGTGAGTGGGAATACATAAATTTGCCCGACTAAAAACGGGATGTAGCGCAGCCCGGTAGCGCGCTTCGTTCGGGACGAAGAGGCCGCTGGTTCGAATCCAGTCATCCCGACTATATTACTCAACTCAGCTGAAGGCGCTGAAGTGTTTACAGGTCAGTGCCTTTTCCTTTTTCTATATTAATCTGATGCAGACAATTTCAAATCGTACGCGAACTTCCAGGCGGTCTTCATTTACACAATAGTTTGTTCTAAAAGATAAGCACCTGGATTTCCGTCTTGCCAGGTATACATTTGCAATAACAATTGCATTAATGTATGAAGTTTCAATATCGACGATAGGCAATTGGAATTTCCACTTACACAAACGATACTGCCCCTGGTATCTATACCAAAGTGCAAAGAGGCGAAAAGGTTTATATTGCAGAAAGGCGAAACATACAAAGCAACTGCACATTCATTCAGTGCCGAAACATTGTGCATCAGCTTTATGTCTCAATGTAATTTATGAGCAAGAAAGCATTCGATACAAATCAGCTCTATGGGATTCTACCATTGGATATTGAAGGCATTGATTCACTTGTAGAACTTGCACTTAACGTGCGATGGTCATGGAATCATGCAGCCGACGATTTGTGGCAACAACTCGACCCGGTGCTATGGAAACTTACCCAAAACCCATGGATTATTCTTCAGTCTGTTTCCAGGGAGTTACTGGAAAAGAAATTAGCGGATCCTAAGTTTCGCAGGAATATTGATGAGCTGATGGAGCTAAAGGCACAAGAGGATGTACCGTTTACCTGGTTTCAACAAAATCATGCAACAGCACCGCTTACGAGTATCGCATATTTCAGCATGGAATATATGATAACCGATGCATTACCCATCTATAGTGGAGGATTGGGTAATGTTGCAGGTGATCAGTTAAAAACTGCAAGTGATCTTGGTTTGCCGGTAGTTGCAGTAGGCCTGTTATACGCCCAGGGTTACTTTCGCCAGGAAATTGATCGGTACGGCAATCAGCAGGCATTGTTTCCCTACAACGATCCTGGACAATTACCAATTACACCATTGCGGTTGCCCAATGGAGAATGGCTGCGAATTAAACTATCATTGCCCGGCCGTACACTCTGGCTTCGCACCTGGCAAGTTCAGGTAGGAAGAGTGAAATTGTATTTACTCGATAGCAACGATCCGGTTAATTTACCGGTTCATCGTGGCATCACTAGTGAACTCTATGGCGGTGGTCCCGAACTTCGGATAAAGCAGGAAATAATATTAGGAATAGGTGGCTGGAGATTGTTAAATGCTTTAGGCATAAGACCAGAAGTTTGTCACTTGAACGAAGGTCATGCCGCCTTCGTGGTATTGGAAAGGGCCAATGCTTTTATGAAAGAAAACGGAGTATCCTTTGAAGAAGCTTTGGCAGCTACCCGGGCGGGTAATTTATTTACGACGCACACGGCCGTTGCGGCCGGCTTTGATCATTTCGCACCAGCACTATTGGAGCAGTTTCTGGGTGATTATGCCAGAAACCAATTGAAAATTAGCCTGGATGACCTCCTTGCTCTAGGCCGGCAGGAGCCTGAGAATGCCAACGAAAGCTTTAATATGGCCTATCTCGCAATCCGTGGCAGCGGTGCTGTCAATGCTGTCAGTCATTTGCATAGCGAGGTAAGCCGTGATCTTTTTCACAGGCTTTTCCCCAGGTGGCCGACAGAAGAAGTGCCGATCGGGTATGTGACCAATGGCGTGCATATGCCATGCTGGGATTCGGAATATGCCGATAAACTATGGACAGCTGCTTGTGGCAAAGATCGTTGGAAAGGTAATTTGGAAAACCTGGAGCAGCAAATTCTACAAATACCTGCGGAGCAACTCTGGAAACTTCGTAATGACTCCAGGAATATGCTCATCGGAATTATTCGGAATGAATTTGAGAGACAGGTATCTGCTTCCGGCCAGTTTGAGATTTCAGAGATGGCAAAAGAAATCTTTGACCCCAATATATTAACACTCGGCTTTGCACGCCGTTTCGTGCCGTATAAGAGGCCCGACCTTTTGTTGTATAATCCTGAAAGACTTATTCGCATTCTCACTAATCCAGAGAGGCCGGTGCAGTTAGTCATCGCCGGTAAAGCGCCGCCATTTGATGAGTCGGGAAAAACATTAATACGTCGTTGGATACAATTCATTCAACAACATAATTTGTATAAGCATGTTATCTTTTTAAACGACTACGACATGATGCTGGGAGAAAGCCTGGTACGAGGTGTTGACGTATGGATAAACACGCCGAGGCGACCCTGGGAAGCAAGCGGTACGAGTGGAATGAAGGTATTAGTGAACGGTGGCATTAATTTATCAGAATTAGATGGATGGTGGGCGGAGGCATTTTCGCCTGAAGTAGGCTGGTCACTGGGAGATGTAAAGGAGCATCATGACGATCCGGCCTGGGATGTTTCGGAAGCGAATGCCTTGTATGAATTACTGGAGCAAAAAGTGGTACCAGAATTTTACACACGTAACAACAATGATATCCCTGAACAGTGGGTAGAGAAGATGCGAAACAGCATGGCAAAACTTACACCGCGTTTTTCAGCAAATCGTACGGTTCGTCAGTATACTGAACAATATTACCTGCCTGCAGCAGCCAATTACATAAGCCGGGCGGCGGAGAAAGGAGCTGTTGCAAAAAAAATTGTCTATGCTAAAAATTTATTTAAAAGCAATAAGGATCAAATAAAAATAGGTGAGCCGGAGATTGAAATAGTTGAAAATGGATACTTATTTCGTGTCGCCATATTCCTGGGCAGGATTAAGCCTGGCCAGGTTGCTGTAGAGATTTTTGCTGAAGCAATTGATGACGGAAAGCCTGAAAGAATCAGCATGGAACCAGATGCAATCATTCCCGGCAAGGAAGAGTGTGTGTATCACGCAATGGTCATATCAACCAGATCAGCCGGCGATTACACTGTTCGGGTGATTCCTGACTATGAGAATATTTCTGTGCCTTTGGAGGATGCCATGATTCTTTGGCAACGTTAATGTCAGTTTAATAAAACGACTTATCTTTTAAGAGTTATGTGCTTCAGGTTCGGGTAGTCTGACAGACATATTGCCAATCATTTACCAGGCCGACTGTCCAAAGCTCAAGAACCACAAAGCGCCTGAAATGGAAACAACATGCTTGTTCAGAAATTCACTCCTGCTATTCCTCTCAGCAAATTGATCAGGTGTTACTACTACCTTTAAAAAAATGATCATGGAGTTCTTCACGACAGGTTTTTCGCAGACGGATGTGTTGAGGTGGTATTTAGTATCGGGTGGGACTTCTTCAAACGGGGAGAAAAGGAACACTGGGCCAAAATCATCGGGCAGATAGTTGAACCACGTGAATTAGAGATCAGGGGCTCCGGCAGAAGTTTTGGAATCTGGTTCTATCCACACGCTTTTTCTTTTTTTACGGGATTAAACATTTCTGAACTAAACGATACAACACTGCCGTGGGAGAGCCTTTTCCCAAAATCATTCTCCGAAATGATTGGTCACCACCTTGCCTACAAACAACCTGAACTCCTGATGCAGGAAACAGACCGTTTCTGGCTGAAGCAGCTTTCCGTGCACAAGGAAAAAGCGTCCGACAACATTCTTGAGTATTCCATCAATTATCTTCAAAACCAGAAATCTGAAGCCGGATTAAAGGAGTTATCCGACATACTGAATGTAACTCCACGTTACCTCCAACAGGTGTTTATCGCAAGAACCGGGTTGACCCAAAAGCAACTGCTGCGGATTTTCCGTTTCCAGGATGTGATGAACCGACTTGGGTCCAAACGATCGTCTTTAACGCGGCTGGCATACGATGCAGGTTACTACGACCAGTCTCATTTTATCCGTGATTTTAAAACGTTCACCGGGGTTTCACCGTCCGGTTTTGATACGAACCAACTACCCATCAACCAACATTTTATTGCAGGAGAAATGTAGGCAGTGCGACTCTCGAGTTCGTTTTTGTACAATTTATTTTCCCCGCCGCGCTTTTATTTGCTGTGTATGAATTGTCAGATTCGTTGCCGGTTTCAGAATAAATCGACTTGAATCAAAAATGAGTTGCGTATGAGTTCAAAAACATGGCGGACCTGGAGATATTTTACCTTAACGATGTTGGCTGCTTTGATAATGATGTGTTCAGAAACGATGAGCCAGCAACTACCGCGCGCGTTGATGTTAACGGGTAATGGAAATGTTCCTTCCTATAAAGAAAATTATCCACCATGGATTCACCAGTTTCAGAATGACATGGTGATGGAGATACTTCAAGGCATTGCTGATGTGGATACCACAACCGATCTTAATGTGTTATCGGAATCGAATCTTAAAAACTATGATGTCGTCATAAGCAATTCCATATTCCTGGCTCCGACAGAAGAACAACTCAACAGCCTTTATGCATTTGTTGCTAATGGCAAATCCTATTTGACTTTGCACTGTGGAATTCTGAGTTTATTAAATTGGGACAGGTATGAAGAATTTATCGGCGGGATTTTTATCGGAGGCCCGTCGTCTGTGCCGGCCGGGTTCCATGTGACTACAGAGAATGTGGAATTCTGGGGATACGAATATACATTCAGGAACAACAAACAGCATCCTGTAGCTATTGTTACAGATGATTTTGCAACACAGGATGAGTTATACCATTTTCAGCCGTCGAAGCGGGAATTTTATGTGATTGCCAGGGCAGAAAACCTTCCGGTTATGTGGTGGCATCCTGTTGGAAAAGGCAGGGTGATGAGCCTTACACTAGGTCATGATGAAAAGGCTAAATCAGTGGCGGGGTACCAGGAACTTCTACGCAACGGTGTAAAGTGGCTTACGGGGACTCCTTTGATATACGGCGAGCAACCACGTGTGGTTTCCAACCGAACATTGTTGTTGAAAAACTTTATCAACCTGCAAACATTTACCACCGGCGATAGCCTTGCATTAAAATATTCTGTAGACAAGCATGATGACCCGGGCTTGTTTAGTGTACAGTCATCAAACTCCGGGAATTTGGATCTCAGACTTAGCGGCAAAGCAGGCAGCAGTTCGTTTGTGGCAGCCGTGCGCAACGCAAAGGGCCTGGTTTCGAAAAAAATGTTCAATGTACGCGTTGTACCCGACGGCACGGGCAATATTGCAGCCTATTACGGGAATACAGCAGTTAGTTCGTCCAACGAAAACCAAAGCAGCGTGTTCCAGGCCGACAACATAATTGATGAAGATTCATCAACGCGATGGTCGAGCGCGCCGTGTGATTCTGCATGGGTCACTGTAGATCTTAAAAAAAAGTATCCCCTGAAAAAGATAGTACTGCGATGGGAAGCATCGCACGCAACCGCTTACACCATTGAAGGCTCGGATGACGGGAGAACCTGGATTCAACTGGCAGCTGAAATCAATGGTGATGGTGATGTCGACACGTTACAGCTAACTGGATCACCCATCCGCTTCATAAAATTGAATATGAAAAAGAGGTATGGAAATAAATGGGGCTATTCATTATACGAAGTGGAGGCATACCAGTAGCAATTCATTTAAGTAGCAGACATACTGACGGCGTTGTTTGCCGGCGTCGTATTTTGGAAAACTCTGCTGTGGGCAGGGCGGAATTTCCATGATATTATTGTGAGTATAAGTAACAGTGAAGGTCCAAAGTATTCCACGAGGTTATCCTGCACCGCTAAGTGTGAGAATATCGCTCCTGTCATCAGGAAGAAAAATCCTGCATAGGTCCATTCTTTCACCAATGGAAACCCTGGAACAAGGATGCTCACAACGCCTAGCAATTTCCATACTCCGATTATAACCAGGAAGTAGGGGGGATAACCCAACACGTGCATTTTCTGCACTTCTTCCTCTATTTGAGTTAGTTGAACAATTCCGGTAGAAACCATACCAAGGCTAAGCCAGATGGTTGCAATCCAATAGATGATCTTGTCTCTCTTTTTCATGTTCAGATTATTTTAGTTTACCAATAATTTTTTGCAACTGATCATGTGCCATATTAATGCCTTTTGCAAAGGGCAGTTGCAGTTGGTTGTCGCGATCTTCTACCGTTCTGAAAATCATTTTAATGGTCAGTTTGCTCGTGTCCTGGTCAATCTCTTCAAAATGCAAAAACTCAAGCTGTACCGGGAAACCGGTATTTTCCATTTCGAATGTTCGTGTAATACTGCTGTTTTCAATCAGGCTGTGAATCGAACCGTTGGCACGAAATAAAACGTTGCCTTGTTTATCGCGCGTTTCAAAAATGTATCCGCCATGCGGTTTATTCTCCATTTTCAAAACTTTGTTTCCCATCCATTGTTCTACGAGTTCGGGCTCTGTGTAAGCCTTGAAAAGGAGGTGAACAGGAAGATCAAAAATCCGGGTAATAATAATTTCCTGGCGGCCTTCCAAAGCTTCGATATTTGTTTTCAACTCCACAGTATTTATTTTTTTGGTTTATACGATTTCATTACCTGCTCGAGTTTATTGAAACGATCATCCCACAGTTTTCGGAATGGTTCGATAAATGCAGCAATTTCTTTCATCTTAACTGCATTAAGTTGATAGTAAACTTCGCGGCCCTGCTGTTTTTGCTGCAGCAGTTCACACTCGGTAAGAATCTGAAGGTGCTTTGAAACAGTGGGTCTTGCCGTGTCAAACTGTGACGCAATCACGCCTGCAGTCATCGACTGTGTGGTGAGCAACAGGAGGATCGCTCTCCGTGTAGGATCTGCAATAGCCTGGAATACATCCCTTCTCAGGTTCATTGTGTAGTCATTTGACTACAAATATATGCGTAGCCATTTAACTACGCAATTTTCTGGCAAAAAAAATTTATGATGTACAAATATTGTTTTTGTAATATAATAACTACATTTATGGTAAATATAAAACTGAACATCATGGGCGACGCTACCCTGGGTGAATTCGAAGAGGTGATAATGTTGACGGTTGCCATACTCGGAGCCGATGCATATACGATGAGTATTATTGACGAACTACATAGCCGAACGGGGAGGAAGGCCAGTGTTGGTGGCGTACAAACGGTACTAAAGAGGCTCGAAGATAAAGGGTTGTTGAAGTCGGAGTTCGGGGAGGCAACGAGTATAAGAGGAGGCAAACGTAAACGTTATTACCATGTTACTCCAGCTGGTAAAACCGCCATGCAGTATTCGAGAGACCAGCGGATGAACCTCTGGAAAGCGATTCCTAAAACCGCATTCAATTGAATAAAGTATATGAACAGGCATAAAGCGGCACCACGATGGTTAATCTCATTGATCAGGTTATTTATTCGCCGCGATTACCAGGAAAACATAGAAGGTGATCTGCTTGAATTATATCACCGGAATTCGGCTGAACATGGAACGGCAAGTGCAAACAGGAGGTTGATGAAAGAAGTTGTTCTTCTTTTCCGTTGGAATCTGATTAGTCTGCATTCTACTAATAAAAACAGTTTCAATATGAAAAGTGCATTACTTCTCGCAGCCATCTGCACCGTTTTACTTTCCGGCATCATGTTGCCTTATTTACCGGGAACGTACAGCGCTGCAGCGATTATTACATCAGGTGTTGCGCAGGCGGTTGGATTTTTTGGATTGGTATTGGTTCCCATTGGTATTGCCGGTCTTGCTGTGATCCGGTTGAATAAGGTAAGAGGTAATGTGGATCCAAATAAAACAGACGGGCATGCCCTTGCTATAACAGCACTCGTTCTTGGAATTATTTTTATGCCACCATTAATATTGCCTTATTCATAGGTGGTAATATGAAGGCGGGCATATTGGTGTTGATAATAGGTCTCATAACAGGATACCGGTTTTTTCTTCGTCTGAAGAAAGATGTTTTCAATGCCCGCAGACAGCGCGTATTCCTGTACTTCATTTTTGTTCCCCTTGTTGCCTTGTTTGGCAGAAAGATACTGGCTTTTGAACTGGCTGATGTAGCAAGACAGAAAACCATTCAGCAGGCAAACGTCTGGATCAATGAAATTGAAAAATACAAATTAACAACAGGTGAATATCCCGAATCGATTAGTGAAATGGGTACGGCTTTGCCTTCACCACGATATATGGGGATCAGGAATTTCAATTACCAGAAAACGAATGACAATTATAACCTGTCTTTTGTACAATGGGTAGATATGGGGGCATTGCAGGAACTTGTAGTGTATAACAACAAAGGAAATTATAATGTTAAAGGTCACTTCGCCAGCCACAACGCGAAAAGTGAAAACTGGAAATATTTCTGGCTCGACTGAAAATTTTCATTCGGCGCTTTCGGAAGCTGTAAACATTCACATACTTTCCGGCAGCAGGATGTAGAATGTGGAACCTACGCCGGGACTACTGGTGGCCCAGATTGCGCCTCCGTGATTCTGTACAACTTTCTGAGCTATTGATAAACCTACACCTGTTCCGCGGAATTGAGCGTTGCCGTGTAAGCGTGTAAACACATTAAATATCCGTTCAGAATCTTTTGGTTCGAAACCGATTCCGTTGTCGCTTACGCTGATGAAATGATACTTTCCGTCTGCTTTATCGGCCGGTAAATCCTTTTTCACGTCTTTACCGATCACTATTTCAGAGGTAATGCGAATTTCAGGCACAATATCAGCCTTGCTGTATTTAAGGGCATTTGAAACCAGGTTCTGAAACAATTGCTGTATCTGCCGCTTGCTTCCCTGGATAGTGGGTAAACTCCCAACAATTATCCTGGCACTCTTCTGCTGAATTTCCAATTCCAAATCCTCCATTACCAGTTCCAGCTTTCTATTCAGATTAACTTCTTCCAGTTCTCCAAGTCCGCGTGTTGCCTGTGAATAGGCCAGCAGGTCTTCTACCAGCGACTGCATCCTGCGCGACGTATTTTCAAGTCGCTCAAAAAACCAGCGTTGGTTGCTGTTTAACTTATCGTCGAGTTCACGTCGCAGCCAATCGGAAAACACATGGATCTTCCGAATTGGTTCTTTAAGGTCGTGGGAAGCGGCATAAGCAAAATCTTCAAGATTTGCATTTAACCGTTTCAGTTCTTCGTTCCCTTGCAACAACGCGATGTTGGCTTCTGCAAGTTCGCTGGTGCGTCTTACCACTATTTCTTCTATTTTCTGCCGCGCAAGCACCTGCGCGGTCACATCAATGGAGATCGCCAGGATGCCGAGTATTCTGCCGTCCGGATCCATATAAGGCTGGTACACAAAATTCTGGTACACGGTCTCCAGGATTCCATTTCGCAGCAGGTTCACCGGTCGTTCGTTGGCATAGAATGGTTCTCCTGATTCAAACACGCGATTCATTACCGGTTCGAGACCCTGGTTTCTCGCATCGGGTAATGCTTCGAAAATGGGTTTGTACATCACCTGTTCGCGGGGTTTGCCCCACAAAGCGATCATTGCATCATTGGCAATGGCAACTACATGTCCTTTCCCCAGCATGATGCACATCGCTACCGGTGCCTGTAAAATCATCGACCGGAAATTACGCTCGCTCTGTTCGATCTGCTGCTTGGCCACGTGCAGGTCGGTGATTTCAGCGGCGGTATTCATCACGCCGTAGATATTCCCTTTCGAATCGTGAAGGGGTGTAAAGCTATAATTGAAATAGAAAGGTTGCAGCTTTCCATCTACAACAAGGTCTACGCGTTGATCACGCGCGTGAAAGGGTTTGCCGGTTGTGTAAACGCTGTCGAGCTGTTCATAAATTCCGGTTCCTGCGAGTTCGGGCAACACTTCAGCGTAAGTTTTGCCAACAATATCAGGTCCTTTCCCCCACACTTCAATAATCGATTGATTGGCGAGCCTGATTCGCATTTCCCTACCCACATACACACCGATCGGGAAGGGCGCGCTGTCTACCACAGCATGTACTTCGTGAATACTTTCTTCCACTTTTTGTCTTGCTTGCACCTGTTCCGTTACGTCGACCGCAACAGCCATGATGCCGGAAATTTTTTCATCGTCGCCGAAAATCGGTTCGTAAGCGAAATTGATATACAGTTGCTTTTCCCTGCCGTTCTGAATTAATGTGAGCGGAAATTCTTTTGCTTCATAACGTTCCCCGGTATAGTAGGTGTGTTTCAGAATCTTATCAAATCCCTGTTTTATTAATTCAGGAAATGCTTCAGCAAAAGGTTTTCCAACGATATCTTCTTTCCTGAGGCCTACGAGTTGCAGCATTCTCTGGTTCACGATTTCGAATACGAAATCGGGGCCACTCATGATGTCCATCGCCACTGGTGCCTGCTCGATGAGATTGCTGAAATTCTTTTCCTTGTCGGTTTGTGATACCTGTTTCACGCCATTATGTGGCATCGTTTCTGGTTGCAGGGGAACCATTGCCTCGACGATGGTGATGAGGATATAGAGGGGCTCGCCGGCATCGCTTCGGATGAATCTTGCCGATAGTTTCCATTTTCCAATTGCTACTCCGGAAAGGGTAGAACCAGCCAGGCCGGGCAACCCGGTCTCCTGCATATCATTGTTCGCTGTAACAGAGGTGAGGGAATGAACGGCGTGGTCCACTTCGGCAGGAGAGGCGAGCAAAGCACCTGCAATGGTTTCGGAAAAGCTTTTACCGGCGACCTTATCTTTCGTTAAATGGAATGTTCGGAGAAAATCACTGGTGGCTGCCTCAATAGTGAAGAAGGGTGCATCGGCACGAATTAACAGCATATTGCCAGGTACAGCTTCAAAAATAGTTTTGTCTGTATACCCTGTAGAAATTTCAGACCTATTTAACATGATGCAGCAGCCCTTCTTTTGATTGTTTTATTTCCGCAATAATGCTATAAAAATCCGGCCAGCAGTTGAAAAGTCAATTTACGCCGGGAAGTATTATTTTACGTAGTATGACAGAAGATTATGAAATAATAAATAACAAAGACCTGGGCCGCTTCGAATTGACATTGGAAGATGAAACTGCAGAGCTCAGGTATCGCCGGGATGGCAACCGGATCGATTTGCTGCACACGGAAGTGCCCGAAGCTCTTGGCGGGAGGGGAATTGCTTCCACTCTTGCGCGTCATGCCCTCGACTACGCCCGCCAGGAAGGTCTTGAGGTTCATGTTTACTGCACCTTCGTTGCTACTTTTGTGAAACGACATCCCGAATATTCATGGGCAACGTTGGCGAGGTGAGGTTAATCTTGTTGAAGTGTTCCGGCATTATCGTTGCGAAAAGTTCAACAGAATGAAACATTAATCTCGTAGAAAATGCTGGAACTTATTCTTCCTTTGCCGTTAATTCTCCTTTCCGTAAAAGCCCGGTACAACAACACTATTCGTCTTGCACCTATAATGGTGGAAGAAATGCCGCATGTTTCGCGAAACGATGCACCGGGTTTTGTGGTTCCCGGGGAAGTATGGAGAAGTTGTGTAGTATGTGAGCTGAAAAGCCAGGTTTCAAATACTTGCTACCTGGTGACGAATGACGGGGTGAACCGATCGACAGTTAAACTGATGTTGATGCGTAAATAAATACGATACGGAATGTCAGCGTTTACCCTCATTGTCTTGTTGCTGCCGGAGTTGGCGGCGTTCAGATAATTCTTTTTGCACGTAGTTGCTGAACTCTTTTTCAGACCTGAAGAAGGTGTCTACCTTGGCTGCACTCAGTATGCTGCGGAATTCCTTATCGTACTTTTTCCTGATATTCAGCATCTTTTCTTCTGTTTCAATAACAGTAGACTTGTTGCTTCGCTGGTCGGCTCTTGCCTGGCGTAGCTCTGCCGAGTATTTATTATACACCGGCCAGAATTTTTGTGCTTCTTCGGGTGAGAGGTTCAGTTTTTTAGTGATATAGGCAATCTTCAGCGCCTCTATCCGGCCACTACCCTGGCGTTCCTGCGCCTGTGATAAAAAGGATAGGGTACAGATTAAAAACAGTATGGGTAGAATTTTTTTCATGGTTAGTTGAAGTTTTCTTTCGCCGGTTTGTTTAATTCGAGATAACGTTCCAGTTCACTGTCGGGAACGTCTTCCAACATGATCTGCATATCTGTCTCCGCAAGTTCGCCGGTCAGTGGCAGATTTTCTGAGGGATAAAACAAAGCTCCTTCCAGGAATGCCGACATTTCGCTGTCCGGGATATTTTGAATTTCATTACTTATCTGAAGCTCCCCGGAACTTTGAGCAGCCATTTCATTCCCTACAGGTTTCGGATCCCGTAGATTGAACCAGGCAAAAACGGTAATTAATCCCACTACGGCTGCAGCGGCGGCATACTTAAAAAGCCTGGCGGGGTTAATGGAAATAACTTTCGCTTTCGGTACAGCTGTTTGAACCTGTGGATTGAGCGTTTCGAAATAATTATCCGGAACACTGTAAGGCATGGATTTCTTCATTCCTGCCAGCAGGGGCGAAATAGCTTCAAGCTCCTGTTTTGGAGTCAGATTTTCATCTTCTTTCTTAATTCTCCCGAGTATCAGTTGAGGGAAACTCTCGAAATATCCTGCAGGCACATAATACGGATCGGCAAAGTCTGTCTTCGCCAGCGTTGGTGCGAGGCTTAACAGTTCGTCTTGTATTTCTTTCCTGCGGTTCATTATAATTTAGATAGGATTTAACGTTTGAGGTTTAATGGTTCAGGATAAAATCTTCAATTTTTTTGGCTGCATGATGATAAGACGCCTTCAGGGCTCCTTCGGATGTATCCAGAATCTGCGATATTTCACTGTATGGCATCTCATCAAAGTACCTCATATTAAACACAAGGCGTTGTTTCTCAGGCAACTGCTGAATGGCCAGCTGGAGTTTCCATTCAAGTTTTGCCGCATCGAAGTGTTTGTCGGCTTTGATTGTATTGCTTAATCCTTCTTCATAATCGCTGAGCGAGAGCGAAGCCTTCTTTTTTCGTTGTTCGATGAAACTGAGGCTTTCATTGGTAGCGATGCGGTAGAGCCAGGTGTACAACCGGGCATCTTCGCGGAAATTCGACAAGCCGTTCCAGACCTTGATAAATACATTCTGCATCACGTCGTTGGCATCGTCGTGGTCAACCACCATGCGCGGGATGTGCCAATAGAGTTTTTCCTGGTATTTTCGGATGATTCCGGTAAAACCTGCCTCTTTGGTGTGTTCCGTTCTGAATTGGTCCAGCAGCTCCGCGTCTGTCATGTGTTTTGTGAATGATGAGAGGTGAATTATGGAAAGTGAGCAGTCTCACCATTACGTAACACCCTTACAGTAACCAATAACTGTCCCACATGCCGCATGGTGTGTTCGGCAGAATGGAACAGGAGCCCGGCAACGGTAGATGGAAGATTTTTTCTTCCCACTCCACGGGGTTGGGATAGTAACTCGGGGGTATAATTTCGAAGGTTTTTTACTGCATGTTGGATAGCTTCGATTGCTTTTTCCGTTAACTGTTTTGCCGACACGCCGGGTTTTTCAAGCCCTTCTTCCGACAAATACTTCAGTTGTTCGTTATTCAGTTGCTGATTATTTGCATAGCTGGTCAATCGGCTAATTACCCCGGGTATATGCTGAAGGTGAAATGCCGGTGAAGCCACGCCACCTGGTGAGTTCCAGAGTAGCCTGTCGCTGAATCCATCCATCAACTTTTCAATTTCTTCCGCTGCCTGGAGTAATGCGTGAGCTACCGGTTGCAATTGACCTGTAATTCCGGGAATCGGACCGCGTAACCACACTTCCGGTTGAGAAGCCTTATTCGTTTCGTTTAATGCCATGGCATATGTATTGCACAAATTTCAGTAAAACACATGAAAACATTTGGTATCATTCTCATCGTACTTGGCATTGCCATGATTCTGATTCGTGGATTCTCTGTAACTACTGAAAAGGAAGTAGTTGACATTGGTCCTTTGGAAGTAGACAAAAAAGAGAACAAATGGATCGGATGGCCAACGTATGCAGGTGCTGCAGTAGCCCTGATAGGCGTTGTGATGGTTGTTGCCGACAGGAAGAAGGCTTAGATTAAAGGTTGCCTTTCTTCATCTCGCTCGCCGCACGTGCGGCTGAACGGGCAGTCATTGCCATGTATAACAACGATGGACTTTGGTTACCTGTACTTGTCATAGCCGCACCATCGGTGACAAATACGTTTTTACATAGATGCACCTGGTTCCATTCGTTCAGTATGGATGTCTTCGGGTCTTTGCCCATGCGACATCCACCCATTTC
>JAFAGE010000281.1 GCA_023423015.1 Bacteroidota bacterium | reverse complement strand
CAGGTGATTTGCCCCCTGCCGCCCGGCAATGTCTATATTCTTGCGAATTTCTATGTATCCTTCAGTACCCAGGATGGTTAACCGCGTGTCGCCCCATGTTTTCAAACCATCCGGTGTAAACCAATCTACCCGCATATAGCCACTTCCACCATTTCCCTTTACCATCGCATCACCAAAATCTTCCATGTCGTATTGAGGATGATTGTAATTAGCTACCTGTGAGGCTACAACTTCTGCGCTCGTGCTTCCGGTGAAGAATAAGAATTGATCGCACTGGTGCGTGGCGATATCTGCCAATATACCGCCATATTGTTTTTTATTGAAGAACCATGCCGGCCGCGAAGGTGCATTCAGCCGGTGCGGACCCATTCCGATCGTTTGAATAACCTTACCGATTGCACCCTGCTTCACCAGTTCCCCTGCTTTAATTGTCGCCTTGTTTTCGAGTCGCTCTCCATACATTATCGAATAGATGCGCTTCGTTTCTTTCTGCACTTTTCTCACCTGCTCAAGTTGATCTAAAGTGAGTACACCAGGTTTATCGGCCATAAAATCTTTTCCTCGCTGCATAACCCTTATCCCCAGCGGAGCACGTTCATCTGGTATAGCTGCACTTACCACGAGCTGAATGCTCTTGTCGTCCAGGATCTCGTCTTCAGACTTTGCCTGTTTTACTTTCGGATACCTTTTTGCAAATTCAGCGGAGAGATCGGGTTCTTTTGCGAAGAATGAAACGAACTCCCCTCCGCCCTCGGCAGCCATTTGAATCTGTGAATGAATATGACCATGGTTTATTCCGATTACAGCAAAACGGATACGTGCAGCTCCTTTCCGTAGAAGATATGGTGCAGGGATTGGCGATGCCGGGACTTCCGGTAACATCAATATACCGGTTGCCGCAGCAATGGTGTTCTTCAAAAATCCTCTTCTGCTTTTAAAAGCGTTCATACAGTGCTAATTTTTGCTGAAAGTGATTTTACTCAGCGTAAAAACTTTCTTCGGTTTCACGCCTGCTTCGTTCCGGTTGTACATTATGTAGATATCATGGCGGCCTTCAGTCTTCTTCAGATTCATTGTTTTCTGCCAGTTGCCTCCGGAACCATCAAAATGCAATTTGCCGATTTCCTCACTCTCTACGGTACCTGCTTTAACAACTAATGTTCCCGCAAGATCTGCATCGCTGCCCTGCAGAATCAGTGAATTGATTCCTGTAAGATCGGTTTCTGCAATCATTATCCACGATCCCTGCTCTGTAAACGCGATAGTATTCGCCTGGCGCGTTATTCCGTTATCCAGGTTTGCTGAAGTTGCTCTGAGTTCCGGATGACGCAGGAAGAATGATTGCTGCACGGCGTTCGACTCTGCTCCTGCAGCTCCTTTATCGTTATAGCTAACAGTTATGATATAATCTCCCTTTTCTGTATCTGCTTTCTTTCCTGGCGTAAAGGTTCCTTCCGGCGCGATGGGCTTCGTTGCGGTTGCCGGATTATTCAAACCAAGAATAAATCTAACCATTTCCTTTGCCTGGTCCCCGGAAAGCTGGGGATGTGCCGACATGGCGTGTTCACCCCACACACCGGCACCGCCATTTATAATTTTCGAAGCGAGTTTGTCTACCGTCGCAGGATTGTTTTTGTATTTATTCGCTATATCAACATAACTCGGTCCGACCGATTTGCGGTTAGTTGCATGACACGATTTGCAGTCGCTCGATTTGATCGGTGCAAAATCCGGTTCCTCGGAAGTCAGATTTTCATGCGCCTGCACCACCATCGAAAGATCCGTTCCCAACGTGGTATATGAAAGTGATGTTCTTACATTCCCGGCTTCAATCTTACCTTCCCGAAGCGATCCATCTTCGGGATCTGTAACATCTATGGAATATTCAATCGGAACACCGGGCCAGTAAAAACTACTATTGCCATTCTTCACCTGGAAAGAAATTTTGGGCTCGGCATTGTCCACTTTTTTCACCACAGCGGTATCAGCGACATTTTTACCGCGCAGGTACTCTACCCGGAACAAGCCGGCATCCTTGTTTTTAGAGAACCAGTTCGTACCATATTCAAGTATATACAATGTTCCATCGGGGCCGAATTCCAACTCGATCGGGTGACTGAATTTCGTGCCTCGCATAAAAGGCTCAATGTTTTCTACTTTGCCACTATCATTTACGTCAACAACATTTATCCAGTCGCGCATCCACTCAGCGATAAACACCTTTCCGTTGAAATATTCATGCAGGTGACGAGTTGTGTCGTTGATCCTTTCTTTGAACAGGTCGGTGTAAAAGACTGGACCGGCAATGGGCGATTTTCCGCCGGTGCCAAGGTGTGGAAATAACTTCGACTCGTCGTACGAATACCATATCATCGCGCCGGTTGCGGGCGGCAATTGTGTGAGACCGGTATTATTCACCGAATTATTGATCGGCTTTTCGGGATCGTAAAAAGGCCCGTTCGTATTTGTTTCGAAATCAAAATCGGTATATGGCGAATTGGGTCCTGCGAAATAGGGCCAGCCGAAAAAGCCGGGGGCAGTTGCCACATGCCACTCATCATAACTGATCGGACCGCGTTCCGGATTATCAATTGTGTTCTGACCTACATCACCCCAATACAACCACCCTTTCTTTTGGTCAACAGCTATACGATAGGGGTTCCTGGTTCCCATCGCATAAATTTCCGGACGCGCTTTATCTGTACCCGGTTTAAAAAGGTTGCCTTCAGGAATGGTGTAGGTGCCGTCGGGTTCAGGATGTATACGTAAGATTTTCCCTCGGAGGTCGTTAGTGTTTCCTGCTGTGCGTTGAGCATCCCAGTTTTCTCTTCCTTTACGCTCATCAATGGAATTGTAGTAACCCGGATTGTGCGGATTGGTATTGTCGCCAACCGCAATGAACAGGTTACCATTTGGACCAAAAGCTATCGAACCCGCCGAATGACAACATTCCTGTCGCTGAGTAGGTATATTGATCAGGATTTTCTCCGAAGCAAGCACCAGGCTATCGTTATCAAATACAAACCTCGATACTCTTTGTTCCGGCACCGACCCCGCGGGAGAATAGTAGAAGTAGATGAATTTATTTTTTTCATAGTTCGGGTCGAGCGCAACACCAAGCAGGCCATCTTCCTGTCCGGAGTATACATCCATCTGCGCAATTTGTTTCGTCGTCTTAGTAACAGGATTGTACAATTTCACGGCACCTTTCCTCTCCACAATTATCACCTTGCTCTCAGGTGTAATGGCGATTTCCATTGGTTCATCAAAATCTGATGCAAGCTGCACTTTAACGAGACGGTTTGTGTCGAATTTCTCCTCGTGTACAACACCATATTCAATTTCATCACCACATGCTGTTAATGCAGCCATTGAAAAGCAAACAAAACACGAAGACAAGAATTTTTTCATGAATTATATTTCCTTATTTAATATTCAGCGCTGAAGCGGCACCATCCTTCAGCATCAATCTGAGTTTTTCTGTTACTGCATGCGCAAATGTTGCCGGCACGTCAAGTCGCTGTTGCCATAGCGTCTCATTCTGAAGTACCTCAATCACCAGTTGCTGAAGATCATTATGCCTCGACCATAGCTTGTAAAACCAGGCAGCGAGGTCGTCGGATATTTTGTAATACTGATCGTGAATTTTGCCATAGTAGTTCCCATTTTCTTCCTTCACAGCTTTCATAAACAGCAGGTAGGCGGCAAATCCTGTAGCCATACGGCTGGGTGCTTTGCCAAATTTACGCTGATATTCAGTCAGCACCGGCAAATTCCGGTTTTTCATTTTTGTTGTTTGCTGCAATGTTATGTTCAGCCAGTGATGCTCCAGGAATGGATTGCTGAACCGGTCCAACACTTTCCGGCCGAACTTAATTTTTTCCTGTTCAGCAATTTTAAACGGCATTGCCGAAGCAATTTCATCGAGCATCAGTTGTTCTACAAACCTGCTGAAACGTTCATCCTTCATTCCCTGCTTGACGGTTGTGAAGCCGCAAAGCACGGCAAATGGCGCACTGAACGTGTGTGTTCCATTCAGGAGATGAAGTTTAAGCGCACGGAACACGTTGATATCCGGTTTTACGAACGCTCCATCGTCATCTGCAAACGTGAGTAATGAACGTACATAATCACCGCCTTCAATTGCCCACAGATGATAATCCTCGCACATGGTGAGTAGTTCGTCTTCATAACCCAGTTCGTCCTGCAATGCGGCAATTACCGATGAGCCAGGATCCTTTGTTACAATCCTGTCGACGAGTGAATTGCAGAAAAATGCAGAATTATTCATCCATTCGGAAAATTCTTTCCCGAGCTTATTGTATTCAACAAGCTCAATAACTATTTCCTTTAGCATGTCTCCATTTCCAGAAATTAATTCCGTGGGAATGATTACCACTTTGCTGTTTTCATTATTTCCCAGAAGCCGGAACCGCTGGTATAGAAACGCTAGCAGCTTCGCAGGATAAGAAGCCGGTGGCTGCTGGTGTATGGTTTCGCGGGTGAGTTGCAAACCAACTTCTGTTGTATTCGATATAATAATATTTAAATCCGGATTACCGGCGAGTTCCAGGACTTTCTCCCAATCGCCTGATGCAGACAACACGCGGCTGATGGAAGCATTGATAATGTTTTCTGAAACGACTGCACCTTCGCTTAATCCTCTCACACAAACAGTATAAAGATTATTCTGCTTTGCAAAGCAGGCCATATCGCCGGCTGAAGTAGATTTTACCACAACTATCCTTCCATTAAAGCTGCCTTTGTTGTTGGCCCGGTTCACGTAATAGTCGCACAAACCGCGCAACAGGACCCCGGTTCCGAACTGCAGAATTCGCTCAGGACGGTTTAGCGTATTGTTTGCTGGCTTCTGAACCCTGAAGGAATCTATTTGTGATAGTGTTTGTAGTGATAACTGCATAACCATTTTATTCTGAAATAATGCCCATCTTTTGCATAAGGAATGTAGCATTCCTGTTCCTCGCTACACCTGCATGCAATTTATAATCGAAGGTAAGTTCACCGTTTTGAATTGTGCTTTCAAAACAATAATTGCGAACCACGCCTGTTTGCTCTTCAAGCACGCTTAGTGAAAGATCGTGGGTTGCGAATATCGTGATTGCGTTGTAGCCGATTATTTTCCTGATCAGCGCTTCAGATCCATATGTCTTATCATTCGAATTGGTACCACGCAATACTTCATCAATCAGCACAAGTGCCGGTTGGTTCGTTTGCAGTTCTTCGATAATAAGCCTCAATCTTTTCAATTCCGCCATGAAGTAGGAAGTGTGCTCCTGCAATGAGTCGCTGATACGGATGGAACTTAAAATCTTCATCGGTGTAAACTCAAATGAAGTTGCACAAACCGGCGCTCCACATTGCGCCAAAAGGAGGTTGATGCCAACGGTACGCAGAAATGTAGACTTGCCCGACATATTGGAACCCGTAATGAGTAACAACCGGTCGTTCTCACCTGCAAAAAAATCATTAGGTACCGATTCGCCGGAGGGAATCAATGGGTGAGCTAACGACTTCGCGCTTATGTGCGGCGAGCCTTCTTTGACCTGTGGAACGACAAAATGAGGATGCGCAAAAGCAAACATGCTTAATGACACAAGTTTCTCAATTTCACCAACGGCATCTACCCATCTATCGAAATCTGCTGCATGTTCTTCCTTCCATCGTTCCAGGGCAATCATGCAATGCAGGTCATACATCAGGAATGAATTGAGAAGAAACATTACCAGCATGTTAAGGCGCTGGTCGAACATCGAGCTGAGCGTCGATAGTTTTTTGACCGAAGAATTTCCTTCGTTGGCAATGTCGTGTAACCTCTTTAATACTTCTGATGACTCCGGTTTTATAAGCGTGAACTGCCGCAGGATGGATGCATATTGATCGAGCACTGCCTGTTTTTTTCCAATTAAGGCGTGCTGCGCATGAATGTATTTCGAAAGGCTGGCGATAACCAACCACGTGGCGATAAATGATGCTCCGAAGTAGACGGGATTGTCGGAATCCAGGTAATAAATAAAAGTACCGATGGTGATCAATGGCAGCAGAATCCTGATTATGGCTATGCCTTTATTGTGCAGGAGAACACCTTTGCTCCGGATCCACGGTTTAACTTCGTAGATGTTCGCATCGCCG
>JAFAGE010000273.1 GCA_023423015.1 Bacteroidota bacterium | reverse complement strand
TCCCTATATCACCGGCGCCTCCCCTTCGCTATTGAAACATTTTGTTAACGATTTCCATCATGGTATCACGGTATCCTGCCCCGGCTTTTACGGACCCCAGGGAAGAATTCTAAGGATCGGGTTGGCTCAGCCCGACCTGGTGCAGAAGTTTACCGCTTTCCGGGTAGGACATCACCGGATCTGCAATTTTGAAATGGAAACTTCAGCCATATACGGGCTGGGCAAAATTCTCGGGCATCACTGCCTATCCCTCAACGCAGTAGTAGCGAACCGCGTCACGCGTGAATTTTCAAAGCAGCCACAGGTGACCGTGGACCAGCTGATAAGGAGGGCGTTGGAAGGCGTGAAACATCATACGTGAAACCTCACCGCATATGCCTTTTTTCTCACCGTTCACTTCTCACCCCTATCACGTAATTTTGCTCAACTTATGCGAGTGCATTTTTACAAGTACCAGGGAACCGGAAATGATTTTGTGATCCTCGACAACCGCAAAGGAGAATATTCGAACCTGACAACCACCCAGATCAACTTCCTGTGCGACCGGCGTTTCGGCATCGGTGCCGACGGATTGATGTTGCTGAACCAGAAGCCACCGTTCGACTTTGAAATGAAATATTACAATTCGGATGGGCGCGAAAGCAGCATGTGTGGTAATGGAGGTCGCTGCCTCGTTAAATTTGCATACCACATGGGTATTCACCGGAACTCATATCTTTTTTCCGCCATCGATGGCGACCATGAAGCTGAAATTGATCTCGATGGAACCGTGAGCCTGCGCATGCGGGATGTGTTTGAGGTGAAACCGGTTAACGGCGGCGACTTCGTTCTCAACACCGGTTCCCCGCACTACGTAAAGATCATGACGGGAGTCGACAAACTTGACGTGTTCACAAAGGGCAGGCAGATCCGGAACAGCGAACCTTTTGCGAAGGAAGGCATCAACGTGAATTTTGTGGAACACAAAGACGAGGATGAGATTTATGTAAGAACCTATGAACGCGGGGTTGAAAATGAAACACTCTCCTGCGGTACGGGTGTAACAGCTGCAGCACTGGCCTGCTATCATAATGAAACCGGGTTCAACGACGTGGTGGTGATCACCAAAGGAGGAAAACTGAACGTGGAATACGACCGTGTGAACGACAATTTTTACAAAAACATCTGGCTTTCCGGCCCTGCCGAGAAGGTATTTGAAGGCGATATTGAATTGGATTAGCAGCGCACCTATCTTTGCCGCGCCCCATGATTCAATATTTCAAAAATATCAACCACCAAACGGTAGCAATCACCAAGCCCGAAAACGGATCATGGGTCAATATTGTACCGCCTTTAAGACAGGAAGAGTTCTCTGAACTGTCTACATCGCTCGACATTCCGCTCGACTTTCTTACCGACTCACTCGATATCGATGAGCGCAGCCGCTTCGAAGAAGAAGACAATGTAAAACTGGTGGTGATTAAAACACCAACAGAAAACAACTCGTTCAACGAAAGCGACGCCTATTACATCACCATACCAATCTGCATCATCTTAACACACAACCAGATTGTAACGGTGAACTCTTTCGACAACGGAGCGATTAAAAAATTTTTAGGTACGTTTCAGAACAGGCATCCCGACAAAAAGAATATGATGGTGCTGAAGATCTTCGAAAAGATCATCCAGGCATACATGGAATTTTTGAAGGAGATAAACGTGAGAAGAAATGTGCTTGAGCAGAAACTGTATGCTGCAAACCGGAACGAACAGTTGCTTCAATTAATGCGGATTCAAAAAAGTCTCGTGTATTTTGTAACGGCATTACGTTCGAACGAAATGTTGCTTATGAAAATTGAACGCACCAATTTTCTTGGCCTTACTGAAGACGAGAAAGAGATACTGCACGATTTAATTGTAGATAATTCGCAGGCGCTTGAAATGGCGAATATCTACACAAACATCCTTAGCAGCACGCTCGACGCATTTGCAAGCATTATTGCAAATAACCAGAACGAGGTGTTGAAACGGCTTTCCGTAATTACCATCGTGTTGACTTTTCCCGTGTTGGTAGCCAGTATCTACGGCATGAACGTGCCCATTCCGTATTCAAAATCGCCTTACGCGTTTTATATACCGGTATCATTGTCGCTTGTTATCTCACTTATCATTGGCTGGTCCTTTCTTCGCAAAAAAATATTTTGATGTTCAATATCAGGGTGTACGGTATTTTGATGAATGAAAACAGGCAGGTGCTTGTAGCTGATGAATACATACGCGGCGGATACTACACAAAATTCCCGGGTGGAGGGTTGGAATTCGGAGAAGGAACACGTGATTGCCTGAAACGGGAATTCAAGGAAGAAATGAACCTGGAAGTGGAAATAGGAGATCACATCTATACAACCGATTTCTTCCAGATGAGTGCATTTAATCCTTCACACCAGATCATCTCCATCTATTATTTCGCACGCGCATTGGAGCCGATCCTTTGTGCTATCCGTACAAAAACGTTCGACTTCGATGAGCAGCAAATGGAAGTGTATGCGAAAACCGGTGAGATCGAAACGTTCCGTTTCATCGATTGGGAAGATTTTACCCCCGATGTGGTTACCCTACCAATAGATAAGTTTGTTGTAGGTATGTTAAAGCAGACGAAATAAGCGCTTTCCCGCTGCACGGGCTTCATTTAAGCTTTTGCTTTTTCCCCTTTTCACCCCAAAATGGTAACTTCGCCTTCCTAAAAATCGAAGATCATGGCGACAATCACAAAATCGAATATTGATTTCAAACTTCCCTACAAAGTAGCGGATATCAAGCTGGCTGACTGGGGACGTAAAGAAATAAGACTGGCAGAAGCTGAAATGCCCGGATTGATGTCTCTCCGCTCAGAATATGGTCCTTCTCAGCCATTGAAAGGAGCCCGTATTGCCGGGTGTTTACATATGACCATACAGACAGCTGTGCTGATCGAAACGCTTGTCGCCCTGGGAGCGGAAGTAAAATGGAGCTCCTGTAACATTTTCTCTACGCAAGACCATGCTGCCGCAGCCATTGCCGCAGCAGGCATTGGCGTGTTTGCCTGGAAAGGCCAGACACAGGAAGAAGCTGACTGGTGTATCGAGCAAACATTATTCTTCGGTGCTGCTGACCGTCCCCTGAACATGATCCTCGATGACGGCGGCGACCTTACCAACATGGTGTTCGACCAGTATCCTGAATTGGTTCAGCACGTTCGCGGATTGAGTGAAGAAACCACAACCGGAGTTCACCGTCTTTATGAAAGAATGGCGAAAGGTACACTGCCGGTTCCTGCTATCAATGTAAACGATTCGGTTACCAAATCGAAGTTCGATAACAAATACGGATGTAAAGAATCGCTGGTAGATGCTATCCGCCGCGCAACAGACCTGATGCTCGCCGGTAAAGTTGCAGTTGTGGGAGGTTATGGTGATGTGGGTAAAGGCTCTGCTGCTTCCCTCAGAGGAGCAGGTTGCCGTGTGATCGTAACCGAAATAGACCCTATCTGTGCATTGCAGGCAGCAATGGATGGTTTCGAAGTGAAAAAGATGGTAGATGCAGTTAAGGAAGCCGATATCGTTGTCACCGCTTCAGGTTGCCGCGACCTCATCACTGAGAAACACTTCAGGCAGATGAAGGATAAAGCTGTGGTTTGTAACATCGGCCACTTCGATATCGAAATCGACATTGCCTGGCTCAATCAGAACTACGGGCATACAAAAGACACTATCAAGCCCCAGGTGGACCTCTACAATATCGACGGTAAAGATGTGATCATCCTTGCAGAAGGCCGCCTTGTTAACCTTGGTTGCGCCACTGGTCACCCAAGTTTTGTGATGAGTAACTCGTTTACCTACCAGACGCTCGCCCAGATTGAACTCTGGACAAATGCCAAAGCTTACGAGAATAAAGTGTATGTACTTCCCAAACACCTCGATGAAAAGGTGGCAAGACTGCACCTCGGAAAAATTGGAGTGGAGCTGGATGTGCTGAACGATGAACAGGCTGCATACCTTGGTATTCCTAAGGAAGGTCCGTTTAAGCCGGAAGCTTACAGGTACTAAGTTCTTTTCAGCACACAAATTGCTATATATTCTTTAAGAGCAACTACTATGCAGATCAGATTTATAAAGAATATTCAGTTCAGCCGGGTAATCAAAGCCGAGGGAAGAATGCGAGAATTCAACTTCAGGAAACCCAATGGTCGCGAGCAGGCTATCACAACGGTAGACGTTAGCGACGACCGTGGACACCGTATCATTTTCAGCATGCAAAAAGCTGAAGATGGTCACTGGAGAATAGTACCTCAGGCACTACCCTCCTGGATCATGCAGTTGGAAAATAAATTCAGCGAAATGATCGAAGAAGAACTGAGCAATTACTAAAAAGTTTAGTATTTTGCAGCAAAGGCTGCAGAATGATCACCCACGCCGGAAACCGGACAATCGCTCATTTCGACCTCGACTCTTTCTTCGTTAGTGTCGAGTGCCTTAAGAATCGCTCACTGCTCGGCAAACCTATTGCCGTTGGTGGCCATAGCGAACGGGGCGTTATTGCGTCGTGCAGCTATGAAGCCCGGCGGTTTGGTGTAAGAAGCGCCATGCCGGCCAAACTTGCAAAACGTTTATGCCCCGAACTTATCATTGTGAGTGGGGACATGGAAAGCTACTCCTACTTTTCCCGCCAGGTTACTGAAATCATCGCTGAACATGTACCGCTGTTTGAGAAATCGAGCATCGATGAATTTTACGTAGACCTCACGGGCATGGACCGGTTTTTCGGATGCGCCCGTTATACTTCTGAGCTCAGGCAAAAAATTATCAGGAAAAGTAAACTTGCTATCTCTTACGGACTTGCTTCCAACAAACTCATCAGCAAAGTGGCTACGGATGAAGCAAAACCAAACGGCCAGCTGGAAATAGAACACGGTCGGGAAAAATCGTTTCTCGCTCCATTACCCATCGAGAAATTGCCGATGATCGGCAAACAAACCGGGTCGCTTCTCCGAAACATGGGCGTTGAAACGATCGATGTACTCAGCCAGATCCCGGTAGAGATGATGATGAACCTGCTCGGCAAAAATGGTATTGAATTGTGGCGCCGTGCAAATGGCATCGATGAAACCCCCATCGTGCCCTATCATGAACAGAAAAGCATAGGAACTGAAAACACGTTTGAAACCGATACCATTGATGTAGCATTCCTGCATCGTGAAATTGTGCGGATGACCGAGAAGATTTCATTTGAATTACGCGACAACAATAAGCTTACCGGTTGCGTGACCGTAAAAGTGCGATACAGCGATTTTCAGACCGTGACCAAACAAGCCGTGATACCATATACATCCGCCGATCATATCCTGCTAAAAACGGCTACGCAGCTGTTCGACAAATTGTACGACAGAAGATTGCTCGTGCGCCTGATTGGAGTACGTTTTAGTCACCTTGTTCCAGGTAATTACCAGATTCACCTGTTCGACGATACCACCGAAACCATCAACCTTTACCAGGCGATTGACCACATCAAAAACCGATTCGGCGAAAACAAACTCATCAGGGCAGCCGGTGCATTATTCGTTCCCGAAAAACAAAAAAAGAGCAATCAGGCATGTACCTCAACTGTAAAACATACTTCAGTTTTCGCTATGGCACGTTCAGCACGGAAGAACTCGTAAGAACCGCTGCAGAGCACGGTATCACGGCAATGGCACTCACCAACATCAATAACACCTGCGATGTATGGGACTTTGTTGACTATTGCAGAACTGCCGGCATCAAACCTGTTGCAGGTACGGAAGTCAGGAACGAAGACGAATTGTTCTACATACTCCTCGCAAAAAATAATGATGGACTTCAGTTGATCAATTCTTTCCTGACCGGGCACCTTCACACTAATATTCCATTTCCACAACGGCCGGCATTTACTACAGGTGATGTTGTTGTTATTTACCCGTTTGGCACAATCCAGGCAAGCGAACTGCAGGCCAATGAATATATCGGGGTGCAGACAACAGAAGTGAACCGGCTGTTTGGAACAGATACAAAATCGTTTTCCCGTAAATACGTAATCAGGCATCCCGTAACATTTCAGAACGACGAGATGTATGTGGCACACCGGCTCTTGCGGGCTGTCCACAAGAACATTGTGATCAGCAAACAATTACCGGAACATGTAGCAGCGCGGCACGAGCGGTTTGTAGAACCGGCCGATCTCATGCAGGCTTTCAGAAATTATCCGCACATCATCACCAACACGCTCGCACTGTTCGATTCCTGCCACATCACTATTGATTTTGGTAGCGACAAAACAAAACGTGTTTACTCAGCAACGAAACAAGATGATCGTATACTCCTGGAAAAACTTGCGCTCGAGGGTATGCGTGTGCGATATGGTGCGCGCAACAAGAAAGCCGAAGAGAGAGTAAAAAAGGAATTGAAGATCATCGACACACAGGGATTCAACGCCTATTTTTTGATAACGTGGGATATCATCCGTTATGCGCGCAACCGGCAATTCTTTTTTGTAGGGCGCGGCAGCGGAGGAAACTCCATCGTTGCATACTGCCTCAACATTACCGATGTAGATCCGCTCGAGCTTGATTTATATTTTGAAAGGTTTCTTAATCCGAAACGCACCGTACCTCCTGATTTCGATATTGACTTCAGCTGGCGCGATCGCGATGAAATCATCGATTACATATTCAAACGTTACGGCAAAGATCATGTGGCGTTGCTGGGTTCATATGCAACGTTCCAGGCAAAAGCTTTGAGAAGAGAACTGGGGAAGGTATTTGGTCTTCCCAAGGAAGAAATAGACCAGCAGGAAAGTGGTGATGTACGCAGCGACAAAATCGGAAGACACATCGGGAGGTTTTCTGCATTGTTACGCGACTTTCCAAACCACCTGAGTATACACGCAGGAGGAATGCTGATCAGTGAAAAACCTATTTGCCATTATACCGCCACAGAACTACCTCCGAAAGGCTTTTCTACTACACAGATCGATATGCATATGGCTGAAAAAATCGGGCTGTTTAAACTCGATATTCTCAGCCAGCGCGGCCTTGGTCACATACGCGAAACGATAGAATTGGTAAAAACAAACCGGAATGAGCAGATCGATATCACGCAGGTAGAAAAATTCAAAAAAGACAAACGTATTGCCGCGAAAATCAGGAATGCTGATACGATAGGCTGTTTCTACATTGAAAGCCCTGCAATGCGTCAACTGCTGCAGAAACTGCGCTGCGACGATTATCTCACGCTGGTTGCGGCAAGTTCAATCATTCGTCCCGGTGTGTCGCAAAGCGGCATGATGCGGCAATACATTCATCGCTTCCATCACCCGACCGATTTCAAATACCTGCATCCCAAAATGGAAGAACTGTTGAAGGAGACTTATGGGGTGATGGTTTACCAGGAAGATGTGATAAAAGTAGCGCACCATTTTGCAGGCCTCGACATGGCAGAAGCCGATGTGTTGCGACGGGCAATGAGTGGAAAATACCGTGGTCATAAAGAGTTCGAAAAAATAAAAGAAAAGTTTTTCGCGAATTGCCGGGAAAAAGGATACGATGAATCAATTTCTCTCGAAGTATGGCGCCAGATAGAAAGTTTTGGTGGATATTCTTTCAGCAAAGCTCATTCGGCCAGCTTCGCCGTTGAAAGTTATCAGAGCTTATTTTTAAAAACATACTACCCGGTTGAATTCATGGTGGCCGTGATCAACAATTTCGGTGGGTTTTATAGTCGCGAAGTATATTTCTACGAATTAAAAAAAACTGGTGCGTCCATTCATCTTCCCTGTGTAAACAACAGCGAATATTACACGATGGTTTGTGGCAAAGAGGTGTACATGGGCCTGATACACCTGGATGGATTGGAGAAAAATTTTGCCGACCAGCTTATACAAGAGCGTAATCTGAATGGTACATATACCAGCTTTCACAATTTTGTGGAACGATGTGCACCTGCAATAGCACAATTAAACATATTGATCAGAATAGGTGCATTCCGGTTTACCGGTAAAACCCGAAAAGAGCTTTTGTGGGAAGGAAACTTTCTTCAAAAACATAATAAACAGACGGCGGCAAACAGCCTCTTCTCCAGCGAACCGGTCACATTCACACTGCCTTCACTTGCCCGGCACCCGCTTGACGATGCTCTCGCGGAAATAGAATTGCTGGGTTTTTCTCTCTGCAATCCATTTGATCTCGTGGATGATGATCCCTCGAACTATACACCTGCCTTGAAGATGCATGAACACATAGGAAATGAAATATCAATGCTAGGCTATCTTATCACCACGAAGCCGGTATATACAAGCAAGGGACAAACGATGTATTTCGGGACTTTTCTTGATGCAAATGGTGACTGGATCGACACAGTACATTTTCCGGATTCACACCAACGTTCGCCACTCACCGGCAAAGGATTTTACAAACTCCGCGGAAAAGTGAATGAAGAATTCGGGGTTTGTACAATTGAAGTCAGTTACTGTAGCAAAGTGTCAAGGAGAAGTGAGAGGTGAAAGGTGAGAGGTGAAAGGTGAGAGGTGA